>WLGA01000029.1 GCA_009703445.1 Actinomycetota bacterium
GACCAGAACCCTGACTATGTGGTTCTCGGCGAGACCCGAAACCTAAGCTTCGAAAACCTAACCAAGGCCGTTCGCCTCATCGGCGCTGGCGCTCGATTCATCGTCACGAACCCGGATGCCACCGGCCCGTCAGCCGAGGGACCAATCCCTGCAGCCGGCTCGGTCGCCGCACTAATCAGCAAGGCCACCGGGATGGAGCCATACATCGTCGGCAAGCCAAACCCGATGATGTTCCGCAGCGCGATGCGCAAGATCGGTGCCCACTCTGAGTCAACCGGCATGATCGGTGACCGCATGGACACCGACGTGGTCGCTGGCATCGAGGCCGGACTTCACACCGTTCTCGTTTTGACCGGCATTGCCGACGACGCCGAAATCGCCAAGTATCCATTCCGCCCAACTGAGATTTTGAACTCAGTCGCAGACCTTATTTAGTGCGCGCTGAATGTATCTAATCCTTGCCGCGATTGTCGCGATGATCTGGTCTAACAGCCCATTCGCGTCGGCCTATGAAGCGATGATCTCAATTGAGGCCATCAAGGGTGTGGCAATCTTCTTGTTCTTCTTCAGCCTCGGCATCGAGCTTCGCCACGAGATCACCCACGGTTCACTGGCCAAGCCACGTCAGGCAATCGTGCCGATCTTCGCCGCCATCGGAGGAATGCTCGTGCCGGTCGGCATCTACTCGATCATCAACCAGGGTCTGCCAACCGCGGCCGGCTGGGGTGTGCCAATGAGCACGGATGTCGCGTTTGCACTCGCAGTTCTGGCAATTGCGGGCAAGTTCTTGCCGGCTCCAATCCGTGTATTTTTGCTGACAGTTGCAGTGGTCGACGACTCGCTGACCATCCTGATGATTGCATTGTTCTTCTCGAGCACCTTCCACGCACTGTCTGTGGTTTCGCTCGCTGGCGTGATCATCGGATTGTTCTTGCCCGGTGGGCAAAAGCTAACCGGCTGGCTAACCCCGACCGTGAACTACGCGGCACTTCCGATCTTTGCGTTGTTCTCTGCGGGTGTGAACATCCAGGGACTAGGTGACAGCTTCGCGACTTCGGCGATCACCTGGGGTGTCATCGTTGCAATGGTTATCGGAAAACCTCTCGGCGTGCTCGGCACCACTTGGTTGGTAACCAAGTCGGGTCTCGGCAAGTTGGCCGCAGGCATCAAGTGGGCCGATCTGCTTTCGATCGGGTCGCTCTTTGGCATGTGCTTCACCGTCGCCCTTTTGATGAGCGAGCTCTCATTCGGCGAACAGCACACCGAACACTCGATCGCCAACCTGAGCGTATTTATCGGCAGTGTGACCTCTGCGCTCTTGGCCGTCGCGGCACTACAGATTCGCAAGCGTGCGTATGTCAATCGATAATCCGACTGGCCCATCCGAGTCGCCTGAACAGACGACCTGGGGCGTTGGCCCTTGGCAGGGCGAATGGCCGGCCGATGCCGGCACCCCGGATGAACCGAACCCAGATTCGCTGCTCGACCCAGAGCTGCTGCTAAATGGCGACACCCGCAATGTGCTCGACCAGTATCGCTATTGGAAGATGGAGGCCATCATTGCCTCACTCGACCAGCGCCGCCACAAATATCACGTTGCCATCGAGAACTGGCAGCACGATCTAAACATCGGCTCGATTGTTCGCACCGCAAACGCATTCTTGGCTGCCGAAGTGCACATCATCGGCAACCGTCGTTGGAACCGTCGCGGAGCAATGGTCACCGACCGATACCAGCACGTGCGCCACCACCCAACCGTCGAAGAATTCGTCGAATGGTGCAAGACCGCGGGCGAGGATGGGCAACCGCTCCCGGTCATTGCAATCGACAACGTTCCAGGTTGCAAGAAGATCGAGGAATACCCGCTGCCGGAGAACTGTGTTCTGCTTTTCGGTCAAGAGGGCCCTGGTCTAAGCGAGGCTGCGATTAACTCATCCGAGGTGGTTTTGGAGATCAGCCAGTTCGGCTCGACCCGCTCAATTAACGCTTCGGCCGCAGCCGCCATCACGATGCATCAGTGGGTAATGCAGCATGTGTTTGGTCACAAATTCAACTAGTTGCCGCCTTACGGCGCGATTTTGGCACACGGTTGCCGAAAGTGAATCCCTTATAAACATTGGGCAAACGCGATGTTACTAATTCGTTATCGAAATATAGTGGCAACCGCTTGCCAAACTCTTGCCAGTTCCCCTAATCTAAATCTCGAACTGGAAACATCCTCCGCCAAGGCCCAGTGAAGCCAATGCCACATCTACCAATGAAGGAAATGAAATGAACCTCTCAAAGAGAATCGGTGCCGGCCTTGTTGCCTTGGCACTTGCGGGTTCGGCTCTTACTGGCGCGACTCCTGCTCTTGCAGCCAACAAGACCGACCTAGTCCTAGGCTCCCTGATCGACGTTAAGTCTTGGGACCCAAGCCAGGCCGACATCGGCCACATGGCTCCTCTATACCAGGCTGTTTATGACAACCTGATCCTCCGCACCCCAGACGGCAAGTACAAGCCAAACCTAGCTACCTCATGGAAGCTGAACGCTGACAACACCGAGATGACCCTAAAGCTTCGCACCGGTGTTAAGTTCACCGACGGCGCTTCATTCGACGCAACCGTCGCCAAGGCAAACCTCGACAACTTCATCAAGGGCAACGGCCCACAGGCCGGCACTTTGACCGGTGCAACTGTTGCCGTAGTTGATGCAACCACCATCACCATCAAGTTGGTTGACCCAAACCCAGAGCTTGCTTACTACCTATCAACCACCGACAGCTACATGGCTAGCCCTAAGGCGCTGGGAACCGCTGGTCTCAAGACCACCCCGGTTGGCTCAGGCCCTTACATCTTCGATGCTGCAGCTTCATCGGCCGGTTCACAGGAAGTGTTCACTGCCAACCCGAACTACTGGGACAAGTCAAAGATCAAGTTCAAGAAGGTAACCTTCAAGGTCATGTCAGATGTGACTGCGCGTCTAAACGCTCTACTATCTGGTCAGATCGACGCAACACTTCTTGACACCAAGACCTCTGAAACCGCTAAGTCTCGCAAGATGACTCAGTACCTAAACAACGTTGACTGGCAGGGAATCTTGATCTTCGACCGTGCTGGCAAGATCAACCCAGCTTTGAAGAACGTCAAGGTACGTCAGGCAATCGCACACGCAATCAACCGCCCGGCGTTGCTAAAGGCACTTCAGAACGGCCAGGGCGAACTAACCAACCAGGTTTTCGCTAAGTCTTCACCTGCTTACGATGCCGCACTTGATAAGACCTACCCGTTCGACATCAAGAAGGCTAAGCAGTTGCTAACCGAAGGCAACGCGACCGGTGGTTTCGACCTAACCATGCCAGCTTGGCCAGACCCAACCATGAACGCTGTTCTTGGCGACCAGCTAAAAGCTGTCGGCATCAACGTGACTTGGACCCAGGTTCCAGCTGCTGACTACCGCAACGCACTAAAGACCGGCAAGTACGCAGCAGGTCTGTTCCAGCTATTCCAGGGAACTCCATGGGTTGCAATCAACCAGATGGCTACCCCTAACGGTTCATGGAACGTCTTGAAGTCAACCGACCCAGTTATCGACCGAGCTCTAAACAGCTTGAAGGATGACGCGTCAGAGAAGAACCTAAACGCACAGGCTAAGGTAATCAACCGATTCCTAACCGAGAGCGCTTGGTACATTCCGTTCTACCGTGTTCCACAGCTGTTCTTCGCAGGAGCTCGCGTCAAGACTGCCAACCAGGCACAAAACGCGATTCCTTACCTATACAGCTACGCGCCAACCGGCAAGTAGTCGCTGAACTGCCCGAGCGGGGCGGATGGCCGATCCTCTCGCCTCGCTCGGGTTACCACCCCAACAAACTGATTGAAACCGGAGACAAAGATGATTGCATTCATCGCCAGGCGATTTGGTTCAGGAGCATTCCTGCTCTTGATCATCTCGACAATCGCCTACTTCTTGATGTTCTTCAGCGCCACCAACGTGGCTATGAACATCTTGGGTGAAGATGCCACCAGCGAGGCCATCCTTGCCAAGCAGCGGGAGCTCGGTCTCGACCAGCCACTACTTGAGCGCTACTGGGCATGGCTAACGAACGCAATCACCGGTGACTTCGGCATCTCTTGGTTCACCAACGAAGACATCGTGAAGACGATTCTTGCGCGCCTTCCAATCACAATGACCCTAGTCATTGGCGCGATTCTGATTGCAGCCGTCCTAGCAACGATCCTTGGTATGACCGCAGCCGTAAAGGGTGGCGCTATCGACCGCCTGGTGCAGTTCCTAGCTGTTGCCGGATTTGCAGTGCCAAACTTCGTCGTCGCAATTTTCTTGGTCACTCTCTTTGCAATCAACTGGGCGTTGCTTCCGGCAACCGGATGGGTTCCCCTCCAGGAAGACCCGACCCAGTGGTTCCTTTCACTTGTCCTGCCAACCAGCGCCCTGGTTCTAGCAACCGTGGCTTCGGCCGCGCAGCAGATTCGCTCAGCCATCAAAGCAGTTCTCGAAAAGGACTGGGTTCGCACCCTTACCAGCCGCGGCATTCCTCGTCGCGAAATCTTGTTCAAGCACGTTCTTCGCAGCGCGGCTCCAGCCGGCCTAACCGTGCTTAGCCTGCAGTTTGTGGGCATGCTCGGCGGTGCTGTGATCATCGAATCAATCTTCGCTCTGCCAGGTCTCGGCTCACTCGCGGTCGAAAGCACCAGCAAGGGTGACACCCCGGTGGTTATGGGCGTTGTGGTTTTCACCGTCGTAATCGTGATTCTCGTAAACCTCGTCGTCGACCTGGTCAACGGTTGGCTAAACCCTAAGGTGCGTGTCTAATGACCACTACTCCAACTGCAGCCGCAACCCACGGTGCACCGCTGGTTCGCTTGAGCTTGCTTCAGCGCATCGTCCGCAACCCGATCGGCCTAACCACCAGCATTTTCTTGCTGATAGTGCTTGCAATCGCGATTCTTGCTCCGGTCATCTCTGCCTTTGACCCAGCAGCCACCGACACCGACAACCTCATGGTTGGCCCGGGCGGCGCCCACATCCTCGGCACCGACAGCGCCGGTCGCGACATCCTTGCCCGCCTGTTCTTTGGCGCACAAACCACTCTGATTTCGGCAGTGGTTGTAGTCGTGACCGCGGTTTCAATCGGTGTTCCAAGCGGCCTAATCGCCGGCTACTACGGTGGAAAGTTCGACGGTGTCTCCTCATGGATGGCGAACATGCTGATGTCGCTTCCTTCAATCATCGTGCTGCTTGCCGTTCGTGCAGCCTTCGGCCCATCGATCTTGATTTCGATGTTTGTCTTCGGAATCTTGATAACCCCGAGCTTCTTCAGAATCACTCGCACAGCTGTCATGTCAGTTCGCAACGAGCTCTACGTGGACGCCGCTCGCGTCTCGGGCTTGGGCGACCTTCGCATCATCAGCAAGCACATCTTCACTGTGGTTCGTGCGCCGATCATCATCCAGTCGGCCATGATTTCAGGTATCGCGATCTCGATTCAGTCGGGCCTCGAGTTCCTTGGCCTGGGCGACAGCGCAATGATCAGCTGGGGCGTGATGCTCAATGAGGGCTTCCGCAACATCTTCATCAACCCAATGCTCGTCCTTTGGCCTGGCATCGTTATCTCGCTAACCATCGGTTCATTCGCGCTGCTCGGCAACGCGCTTCGTGACGCACTCGAAGACACCCAGAAACTATCAAGCAAGTCCAAGAAGGTCGCAGCCGCTGCTCAGGCAGAGGTCGACCACTCGGCAGCTCCGGCAGATGCAGCCTCACACCTGCTTTCGGTTTCGAAGCTGAGCGTTGGTTACCCGCAGGGCGACGGTTCGCTTAAGAAGGTCGTCTCGGATGTGTCATTCCACGTCGACAAGGGCGAGGTTCTAGGAATCGTTGGCGAATCTGGTTCGGGCAAGTCTCAGACCGCGTTCTCCATCCTTGGTTTGTTGCCTGGCAACGCCAAGATCGCCACCGGCCACATCGTGTTCGACGGCAACGAGTTGGTCAGCACCGGTGAGGGAGCAATCTCGCAGAAGGCCATGACCCAGTTCCGCGGCAAGCGCATCGCATACATTCCGCAGGAGCCGATGAGCAACCTTGACCCTGCCTTCACCATTGGCTACCAGTTGGTTCGCCCAATGACCGAGGTGCTTGGAGTCAGCAAGAAAGAAGCCAAGGTTCGCGCCTTGAAGCTGCTCGACATGGTTGGCATCAACAACCCGGAGCGCGTTTTCAAGAGCTACCCGCACGAGGTTTCAGGAGGTATGGCTCAGCGCGTTCTAATCGCAGGCGCGGTTTCTTGTGAGCCAGACCTACTGATCGCTGATGAGCCAACCACCGCTCTCGACGTGACCGTTCAGGCCGAAGTTCTCGACCTGCTTCGCGACCTACAAAAGCGTCTCGGTATGGGCATGGTTCTCGTGACTCACAACTTCGGTGTTGTCGCCGACCTAGCCGACCGCGTCGTAGTGATGCAGTATGGCCGCGTCGTCGAGACCGGTGACGTGCGCGAGATTCTGCGCTCACCAAAAGAGCAGTACACCCAGGTTCTGCTGAGCTCAATGCTCGAAGGCAAGACCCCGATGACCATGTTGACCGGCAACGCGAAGGAGCAGTAGTCATGAGCAACGTACTAGACGTCAAAAACCTCGATGTGACCTACCCGGCCAAGGGTTTCGGCAAGACCGGTTTCAAGGCTTTGAACGACATCAACATCCACGTTGGCCAGGGCGAAACCCTCGGTCTCGTTGGTGAGTCGGGCTCGGGCAAGACCACCCTCGGTCGTGCGATTCTCGGTCTAGCTCCGGTTACCGCCGGCAGCATCGACTTCCTCGGCAAAGAGATTAGCCACGCTTCGCGCCGCGAACGCCGTGACCTCAGCCGTGACCTTCAGGTTGTCTTCCAGGACCCTTACACCTCGCTAAACCCGTCGATGGAGATTGGCCAGATTCTGGCTGAGCCACTTCAGATTCAGGGCTTGGATGGCGCTGCCGCGACCAAGCGCATCGCCGAGCTGCTCGACCAGGTTGGTTTGCCGAGCGACGCTTTGCACCGCCTGCCTCGCGAGTTCTCGGGTGGCCAGCGTCAGCGCGTGGCTATCGCCCGTGCGCTCGCACTCTCACCAAAGCTGATTGTTTGCGATGAGCCGGTTTCGGCGCTCGACCTCACCACTCAGGCTCGCATCCTTGATCTGTTCCTACAGATTCAGAAGGACACCGGGGTTTCATACCTGTTCGTCTCGCACGACCTCGATGTGGTTCGCCACATCAGCCACCGAGTTGCCGTTATGTACAAGGGCGAAATCGTTGAACAGGGTCCCGCTTCACAGGTCACCGTGAACCCGACCCACCCATACACGCAGCGTCTCTTGATGGCGTCGCCGGTGCCAGACCCAGACCGTCAGGCCAAGCGCCGCGAAGACCGCAAGGCTCTTCTGGCTAGCCAGGCAAAGCTGGCAAACGCCTAAATCCAACCAACGCTATGATTGGCAACAGTTTCCATTGTTGCCAAAAGTTGCCAAAGCACACAACAGAAGGAAACAGAAGGAATGCGCGTGAACGAGAAGGCGGCGACGATCTATGACATCGCCAAACTCGCCGGCGTAAACCCTTCAACCGTTTCTCGTGCGCTAACCACCCCCGGTCGCATCAACGCGACCACCGAGGCCAAGGTTCGCGAAGCTGCCAAGCAGCTCAACTATCGTGTGAACCCATTCGCCCGCGCCTTGCCTACCGGCAAGACCAAGACGATCGCCTTCATGGTTGCCGACATCACCAACCCGGTGTTCTTCAAGCTTGTTCGTGGTGCCGAGTTGGCCGCCGCCGAAGTTGGCTACACCTTGGTTATTGCCGAATCACAGGAATCTAGCCTCGTAGAGTCGGCGACTCTCGAGCGCATCCTTCCATCCGTGGATGGCGTGATCCTGGGAACAACTCGTCTTAGCGACGAAGAGATCTCAGCGTTGAACCAGCAGAAGCCGGTTGTCTTGGTCAACCGCAAAGTTGATGGCGTCTCGGATGTGGTGCCAGACAACTCACCTGGCATTGCCGAGGCTGTAAAGCACCTAGCCGATCTTGGTCACAAGCACATCGCTTTCGTCGCTGGCCCGGCCGCATCGTGGATCAACACCGATCGCTGGAATCACCTTATGAAAAATGCCGTCGAGTTGGGCATGACCATTGCTGAGATCAGCTCGAATGAGCCGACTCTCGAAGGTGGCAAGGGAGCATTTGAGCGAGTTCGCGCCGCCGGGGTCACCGCCGTCGTTACTTACAACGACTTGATGGCAATTGGTTTGCTGCGCGAGGCCACCGCTGCCGGGGTCACGGTGCCGACGGACTTGAGCATCATCGGCTTCGACAACATCTTCGGCAGTGACTTCACCAACCCGCCGCTTTCGACGATCGAGATGCCGCTGCAGAAGATTGGCGCCGAGGCAGTCGAAACCCTGCTCAAGAGTTTTGTCGCCGAAGATGACGAGCCGATGCACGGCACATCCGAGGTAACTTCGCTGCTTATGCGCGGCTCAACCGGCAAGGCGAAGGCCTAAAAAATGACAAATATAACGATTGGATTTCATCTACCCAATTTGTTTGGCAACCGCTTGCCAAAAGTTGCGAAAAGTGATTCTATGAAGGTGTGCAAATGAGAACGAACCTAGACCCAGCTAGATTGCTACCGAGCGATCCAGCTCTGCGCGCTATTGCCGAGGAGCTCTACTCTTCGGTGGCCGGTCTGCCGATCATTTCACCGCACGGCCACGTTGACCCGAGCCTGCTGGTTGAAAACAAGCCGTTTGCAAACCCGGCCGAGCTATTCATCTTCTTCGACCACTACGTGACCCGCTTGCTGCACACCCAGGGCTTCGGCCTCGAGAACTTCGGCAAGGGTGCGGCCGGTGCAAGCGCCGACCCTCGCGAGGCTTGGCGGATCCTCTGCTCAAACTGGCACATGCTGCTCGGCACCTCAAGTGGATACTGGCTAACCCACGAGTTCGCGACGCTCTTCGGCATCAACGAGGCGCCTTCGGCTGAGAACGCCGACCGCCTATACGACCTAATCGCCACCGAACTTCTCGAACCAAGGATGCTGCCTCGCGCTCTATTCGAATCGTTCAACATCGAGTTCCTAGCCACCACAGATGACCCTTGCGACGACCTCGCCGGGCACCAGGCATTGGCCGCCGACCCAACTTTCAAGGGTCGCGTTGCGCCTACCTTCCGCCCAGACGCCTACCTAGATCCACGTGCCCGCAACTGGGTTGCCAACGTAGACCGCCTGCTGGCGGTTGCCGGCGAGAGCTCGCGCAACTATGCCGGTTTCATCCGTGCACTGGAAAACCGTCGCGCTTACTTCAAGGCAAACGGTGCGGTCAGCTGTGACCACGGTGTGCTCGAGGCTTACACGACGATTCTGACCTCAGAAACCGCCGCCGATCTTTTCGACCGCGCACTCGCCGGAACCATCACCGCTCACGAACAGCGCGAATTCGCCGGTCACATGCTTGCCGAAATGGCACGCATGAGCACCGAAGACGGCCTAGTTATGACCATCCACGCGGGGGTCGTTCGCAATCACTCGACCGCGACCTTCAGCAAGTTTGGCCCAGACACCGGGCAAGACATCCCAGTTGCCGCCGAGTTCACCAACAATCTGCGCCCAATGCTCGAGGCATACGGACTTCACCCAAACCTCACCGCAATCTTGTTCAGCTTGGACGAAACTACCTGGTCGCGCGAAGTGGCGCCGTTGGCCGGTTTCTATCCGAGCGTTCGCATCGGAGCCCCTTGGTGGTTCCTTGATGCTCCAGACTCAGCGACTCGCTTCCGCGAGGCAACCACCGAAATTGCCGGCTTCTATCGAGGTTCGGGCTTCATCGATGACACCAGGGCTTTCCTTTCCATCCCTGCTCGTCACGATATGGCACGACGCGTTGACTGCGCCTTCTTGGCGCGCTTGGTAGCCGAGGGCCGCTTGACTCTCGACCAGGCCAAGAAGGTTGCAGTCGACCTAGTCGTCGACATCCCAAGAAAGGCGTTCAAGCTATGAAGCTAACTCGCGCCAACTTGGCCACACAGACTGGGGTGGTGGTGGCCACCCCAACAGAACGCATCGTGCACATTGGCCTCGGGGCATTCCACCGAGCTCACCAAGCATGGTTCACCGCTCAGGTCGACACCGAAAAGCAGTGGGGCATTTTTGCCTTCACCGGCCGTTCGGCCAAGGCTGCCGAAGAACTAGCCAGCCAGGATGGTCTGTTCACTCTGATCACCCGAAGCGAAGCCGGCGACGAGTTCGAAGTAATCGACTCAATTGTGCGCGCAGAAGATGGCAATGACACCGAAGCTTTCACCTCGGCAATCGCCAACCCGCAGACCGCAATCGTCACGCTGACCATCACCGAAGCCGGCTACGGCATGGATGCCTCCGGCCACGTAGACACCGTGAACCCACCGGTCACCCTGCACCGGTTGGCCGTGGCGCTCGAGACCCGTCGCCGCGTGAATGGCCAGCCGATCGCAGTTGTCTCTTGCGACAACATGCCTTCTAACGGAGCACTGCTCAAGGTGGCGATGGGCGACCTATTCGCGTCATTCGGCGCTGAGTCAGTTGCCTGGATGAACGCCAACGTTTCATTCGTTTCTACCTCGATCGACCGCATCACCCCGAAGACCACCGAGGCCGACATTGCCACCGTGCTCGCCGAAACCGGCTGGGATGACTGCTCACCGGTAGTCACCGAACCATTCCGCGACTGGGTGCTGGAGGGCGATTTTCCACTCGGCCGCCCTGCCTGGGAGAACGCTGGAGCGCGTTTCGTTGACCACATCGAACCATTCGAGAACCGCAAGCTTTGGTTGCTCAACGGTTCACACAGCTTGCTCGCCTATGCC
>WLGA01000003.1 GCA_009703445.1 Actinomycetota bacterium
GAGGCTCATCCGCTTTTTCATTGCCGAACGATAAGGTTTTGGTATGACTAAGCTCGGCGAATCTAGCGACCTGCTCAAGTGTTCTTTCTGCGGAAAGAGCCAGAAGCAGGTCCGCAAGCTAATTGCTGGACCGATGGTCTACATCTGTGACGAGTGCATCGAGCTTTGCAACGAAATCATCGAGGAAGAACTCGGTGGCGCAGCCGCCGAAAGCGTTGAAGACATTGATCTTCCAAAGCCTCGTGAAATCAAGGGATTCCTTGACGAGTATGTAATCGGCCAAGACCAGGCTAAGAAGGCCCTCGCGGTTGCGGTTTATAACCACTACAAACGTCTTCGTTCGCGCGGAACTCTGACCACCGCTGGCAAAGAGCACGATGCCATCGAGATTGCCAAGTCAAACATTTTGATGATCGGCCCGACTGGCTGTGGCAAAACTTATCTAGCTCAGACCCTAGCCAAGAGACTTAACGTTCCTTTTGCAGTTGCTGATGCGACCGCTTTGACCGAGGCCGGATACGTCGGTGAAGACGTCGAGAACATCCTTCTCAAGCTGCTTCAGGCAGCTGACTTCGATGTCAAGCGCGCCGAGTCTGGCATCATCTACATCGACGAAATCGACAAGATTTCGCGCAAGGCCGAGAACCCATCAATCACCCGAGACGTTTCTGGCGAAGGTGTTCAGCAGGCTCTACTAAAGATCCTTGAAGGCACGGTTGCTTCGGTTCCACCGCAGGGTGGCCGCAAGCACCCTCAGCAGGAGTTCATCCAGCTAGACACGACCAACGTGTTGTTCATCGTGGCCGGTGCTTTCGCCGGGCTTGAAGAAATCATTTCGGCTCGCTCAGGAAAGAAGGGCATCGGCTTCGGTGCTCCAATCGCTGGCAAGAACGACAACATCGAAATCTTCACCGAGGTTCAGCCTGAAGACCTTCGCAAGTTCGGTTTGATTCCAGAGTTCATTGGTCGCTTGCCGGTAATCGCAACCGTTACTCCACTCGACCGTGCAGCTCTGATGGAGATTTTGACCAAGCCTAAGAATGCGCTCGTCAAGCAGTACCAGCGCATGTTCGAGCTCGACGGTTTTGAGCTTGAGTTCGATCTAGATGCACTTCAGGCGATTGCCGACCAGGCTGTCTCACGCGAGACCGGTGCACGAGGCCTTCGCGCAATCATGGAAGAAATTCTCGGCCCAATCATGTTCGAGATTCCAGGCTCAGAGGTTCAGGGCATCGTCAAGATTTCTAAGGCTGTAGTTGAGTCGGGAGCAGAACCGGCTATCGTCCCGTTCAAGAGCCTGCGTCAAGAAAAGTCAGCCTAGTAAATGGGTCGCTACTCTGACCACAAAGCCCCAATTCTGGCTGGTTCAGTAGCCTCAATCACCGGAACCGCTGCAAGTGCGGGTCTCGTATTGGCAGCCCTTGCTTCGCTGGGAGCCTCGAAATCGCAGACCGCATCTGGCATCTTCGTGCTAATCACTATGTATGGCTTGCTATCAATTGGCCTTAGCTGGCGTTACAAGATGCCGATCTCGATTGTCTGGAGCACACCCGGCGCCGCTCTACTCATTTCTTCTGGCACCCTAGGGTTGCCGTTCTCAAGCGCGGTTGGTGCATTCATTGTCACCGGATTCCTATTGCTTCTTACCGGCCTCTGGCCAGCACTGGGCCGCCTTGTGTCGTCAATCCCAAGACCAATCGCATCAGCCATGCTTGCCGGCGTTATCTTCAATTTCTGCGTCGCACCATTCAAGTCCGCGACTGCATTCCCATGGATTGTCCTTCCGGCCATCCTGGTCTGGTTAATTCTTTATAAGTACGCAACCGTATGGGCCACCCCTGTCGCAATGGTGATTGTTTTTACTTTGACTGCTATCGATCTTGGAATCACCGTAGACCCGAGTGAGATGCTGCCGACCATCGAGTTCGTGGCACCAACCTTTGATTTTGCGGCAATCGTTTCAATTGGAATCCCGCTATATCTGGTGACTATGGCGAGCCAGAACATACCGGGAATTGCGATCATGAAGAGCTTTGGCTACGAGGTTCCATTCAAGCCGGTGATGTCGGCTACCGGAATTTCTGCGGTGGTGGCAGGCTTCTTTGGAGGCTTCTCGATGAACTTGGCTGCCATCACGGCAGCGCTGAACGCCAACGATCACGCCCACAAAGACCCTGCGCGTCGCTGGCTATCCTCTGTCTACGGCGGTTACGTCTACCTACTGATCGCACTCTTCACGGGTGCCACGGTTGCCTTCGTGCTCCAGGCACCTCGAGACCTAATTTTGGCGGCTGCTGGAATCGCTCTGCTCGGAACCATCGTTTCCGCTCTGAGTGCGGCGGTAGAAGTAGTTGAACTTCGCTTGCCTGCAATGGTGACATTCCTCGTGACCGCTTCTGGCCTTTCGGCGTTCGGCATTGGCTCCGCCTTCTGGGCACTCCTAGCAGGCCTAACCGTGTGGGGTTGGCTGAGCTTTCGCTCTAAGAAGAGCTAAGACTCTTAGATAAGCCCTCTGCGCTTTAGCAGCGGTTCGATTGCTGCATCGTGACCGGTGAAGGTTCGGAACATGCCAAGCGAATCTGTTGATCCACCTCTCGAGAGCAGCGCGTCGCGGAATCGTTGGCCGTTTGAGCGAGTGAGCCCTCCGTTGGCCTTGAACCAGTCGACGGTGTCGGCATCGAGAACTTCCGACCAAATGTAGCCGTAGTACCCTGCCGAATAACCGCCATCAAAGATGTGTGAGAAGTAGGTGCTGCGGTAACGGGTGTGCACCGGCGCATAGTCCAAACCGTACCCGGCGATTGCGCCGGCTTCGAACGATTCGACATCTTCAACGTTGTCTTCAACGGTTAGTGAGTGCCAGGCAAGGTCAAGAATGGCTGCTGCGAGGTAGCTGGTGGTTTCGAATCCCTGATTGAAAGTCTCTGCGCGATTTAGATTCTCGACCCACTCGAGCGGCAAGGCTTCGCCGGTCTCGTAGTGCTTGGCGTAGTTCGCTAGAACCTCCGGCCAAAGCATCCACATCTCATTTACCTGGGATGGGAACTCGACGAAGTCACGTTCGACGCTGGTGCCGCTGAAGCGCGGATAGGTGACATTCGAGAGCAGACCGTGCAATGCGTGACCAAACTCGTGGAACAGAGTCGAGGTCTCATCGAAGGTGAGAAGAGTAGGGGTGCCTTCGGATGGCTTCGGCACGTTCATGTTGTTGAACACCACAGGCAACTGTCCCAGCAAGTGGTTTTGTTCAACGAAAGCAGACATCCAAGCCCCGCCACGCTTCGAATCGCGCGTGTAGAAGTCACCAATGTAGAGGCCCAGTGGCGACCCATCCTCGTTGTGAACTTCCCAAACGCGAGCTTCTGGGTGATGTGCCTTCAGGTCGGTGCGTGGTTTGAACGTGATGCCAAAGAGCTTGGTTGCTGCCCAGAAGACTCCGTCGTTGAGCACTCGCTCGAGTTCGAAGTAAGGCTTGAACTTGGCTGTGTCTACGTTGTACTTCGCCAAACGAACACGCTCTGTGAAAAGCGACCAGTCCCAGCTGGCCAGCTCGAAATTGCCGTTTTCGGCATCAATCATTTCCTGGATGGCTGCGCCCTCAGCACGAGCGTTGGCAACTGCTGCTGGTGCAATCTTGCGAAGCATTTCGTGAACTCGGTCTGGGTGACCAGCGGTCTGCTCTGACAAAACATATTCGGCGTGGCTCTTGAAACCCATTAGGTGAGCGCGTTGTGCTCGCAACTTGACCATCTCAAGAAGAAGAGCGCGGTTGTCGTTGTCGTTTGCGCGACCACCCTTGGATAGCGAGGCCTTCATGATCCGCTCGCGAAGGTCGCGGTTGGTCAGCGAAGCCAAGGCCGGGTTTCCGGTGTAGTTGACCATGGTGATCAGCCACTTGCCCTTGTGGCCGCGAGATTCGGCAGCGGCGGCAGCGGCGTCAATCTGTCCCGGCTCGAGACCATCAAGTTCTGAAACATCTTCGACGAGAATCGCCAAGTCGTTGGTGTCGTTGAGCACGTTTTGGCTGAATTTGGTGCCTAGCTTCGAAAGCTTCTCGTTGAGAGCCATAAGTTCTGCTCGGTCGCTGGCACCCAGCTTGGCCCCGGCGTGCACGAAGTCGCGATAATAACGCTCGATCAGCCAAACGGATTCGGAATCCAGGTTCAAATCATGGCGAGATTCGTGAATCTGCTCAATCCGCGCAAAAAGCTCGGCGTTTAGGTTGATGGCGTCGCTATGAGCCGAAAGCTTCGGCGCAATCTCTTCTTCGATTTTGTCAATCGCATCATTGGTGTCAGCGCTCGACTTGTTATAGAAAACCGCGAGAACACGAAACAACATGCGCCCAGATTTTTCGAGAGCAAGGATGGTGTTCTCGAAGGTTGGTGAACCCGATTCAAGAATCGCGTTTACTTCGGCAAGCTGCTCTGCACAGCCCTCGTAAAACGCCGGCAGGTAATGATCGTCACGTATCGCTTCAAACGGAGGTAGTTCATACGGCAGGTCTGAGCGATGCGCGAACGGGTTCATTTATGCCTCTTCTATTGCCTTCAGGATTACGTCGACCATGGCCACTTCTTCGCCTTCGCCGTAGCCAAGGGTATCGATGCGACCAACAGCCTTTAGGTCTGTCTCAAGCAGTCTAAGGCTGGTTAGCGCTGCTGCAGGAGCCTCAAGCACGGCAGATTCAACGGCCGCCTTCATCGAAACCTTGGCATCTGACTTCGCTTTGCGAACGCCAACTAGAGCGTTAGAGGCAAGGCCGAGTAGGGGAGCGTTGGCTCCATCCAAGCCTTGGGTCAGCTCTTCGGCGGTTGGCCAGGCTGCACGGTGGATAGAGCCGGCATCGGTCTGCCACCAGCTCCATACCTCATCGGTTGCGAAAGGTAGGAACGGTGCGAATAGTCGCAGCATGGTGTGCAGCGCGCGTCGAAGCGTAATCGCAGCAGATGCCTGTTGTGCAGCGGTGACTTCACCATTTGCGTTGTATGCGCGGTCCTTGACGAGCTCGAGGTAATCGTCGGTGAACTTCCAGAAGAAGTGCTCGGCAAGCTCAAGGGCCTTGGTGTGGTCATAGCTTTCGAAAGCCGCGGTTGCACCACGCACCACGTCGGCCAGGCCGATTAGTAGCGCTTGGTCGATTGCCTCGGTGACTTCGGTGTGGCCAGCTGGGACCTCGAATGAGAGCGAGAACTTGGCCGCGTTGAGCAACTTCACCGCTAGGCGACGACCAACCTTCATCTGACCTTCGTCAAATGCAGCGTCGGTGCCCAGGCGAGCCGAAGCCGCCCAGTAGCGAACAGCGTCTGCTCCATGGTTGTCAATCGGTTCAGCAGGAACAACCACGTTGCCCTTCGACTTCGACATCTTCTTGCGGTCTGGGTCGAGAATCCAACCCGAAATGGCGGCGTTAGACCAAGGGAGTTGGCCAAATTCTTGCTCGGAGCGCAACACCGTCGAGAACAGCCAGGTGCGGATGATGTCTTGGCCCTGAGGGCGAAGGTCATAAGGGAAGACCAGGTCAAACTTTTCCGGGTCTTCGATCCATCCGCCTGCAAGCTGCGGGGTAAGTGAAGATGTTGCCCAGGTGTCCATGATGTCCATCTCGCCGATGAATCCGCCGGCAACGCCGCGTTGGGCCTCCGTGTATCCGGCAGGAACATCCGTGGATGGGTCGATCGGCAACTGCGACTCTTCTGGAACAAGAGGCTTGTCGTAGTTGGCTTCGCCGTTGGCGTCCAGTTCATACCAAACCGGAATCGGGACACCGAAGAAGCGCTGGCGAGAGATTAGCCAGTCGCCGGTTAGGCCGTTGACCCAGTTCTCGTAGCGAACGCGCATGAAGTCTGGATTGAAGTTCAGTTGTTTGCCTAGTTCGATCAAGCGCTCACGGATGGCGCCATCGCGGCCACCGTTTCGGATGTACCACTGGCGGGTAGAAACGATCTCGAGTGGCTTGTCGCCCTTCTCGAAGAACTTAACGTCGTGCTGGATAGGTCGAGGGTCTCCGACCATGTCGCCCGATTCCTTCAGGAACTCGACGATGGTCTGCTTCGCCGAGAAAATAGTCTTGCCAACGAGTTCGCCGAAGACTTCCTTGCCCTTGGCTGAGGTAATCACGTCAGGCATTTCGTCGTTGATTCGACCATCCCAGCCAATGATTGCGCGGTTTGGTAGGTCAAGCTCGCGCCACCAAATGACGTCGGTTACGTCGCCGAACGTACAAATCATCGCGATGCCAGAACCCTTGTCGATCTGAGCCAGGCGGTGTGCAACGACGGGAACTTCAACGTCAAATAGGGGAGTGCGGACGGTCTTGCCGAACAGGCCCTGGTAGCGCTCGTCATCAGGGTGTGCAACCAAGGCAACACAAGCAGGAAGCAGTTCAGGTCGGGTTGTTTCGATGAAGATCTTGCCGCCATCCCAAAGAGCTGGGTCGACATTGAACCCGACGCGGTGATAGGCGCCTGGCTGTTCACGGTCTTCTAGTTCAGCCTGAGCAACAGCGGTACGGAAAGTGACATCCCAGAGGGTTGGCGCCATCGACTGGTATGCCTCGCCGCGCTTTAGGTTGCCGAGGAACGCCTTCTGTGAGACCGCAAGTGCCGCTGGAGAAATGGTCTGGTAGGTCTGCTTCCAGTCGACAGAAAGACCGAGTTTGCGCCAAAGAGCTTCGAATTGCTTCTCGTCTTCGGTGGTTAGCTTCTCGCAAAGGTCGATGAAGTTGCGGCGTGAGATCGCAATCTGATCTGCGGCCTTAGAGCTCTTGTTGTCGCCGCCCTCGAAAGGTGGCACGAAGTTTTCGATGTAAGGCAGTGATGGGTCGCAACGGACTCCAAAGAAGTTCTGAACACGGCGTTCGGTTGGCAGACCATTGTCATCCCAACCCATCGGGTAGTAGACCTCTTTGCCGGTCATGCGCTTATAGCGAGCGACAACATCCGTGTGGGTGTAGCTGAAAACGTGGCCTACGTGCAGGGAACCAGAGACCGTTGGCGGCGGGGTGTCGATCGAGAAAACCTGTGCCTTAGAGACGTTCCGGTTGAAGTGATAGGTGCCGTCAGACTCCCAGCGAAGCCCCCATTTTTCTTCTAGACCCTCGACTCCTACCTTGTCGGGTGCGGTTGCAGGTGCAAGAAAGTTGTTGGCTGAGCCTGAATGGGCATTAGTCACGTGAAAGTCTCCAAAAAACGGGTTTGTAACAGGTTAACATTGATAGGAGATTTCCTTTTACTGACAAGCCAGAAAGCCTTGAATGTATCCCAAGAACAATGACTCGACAAAAGCCGCGCGCGAGGGTGTAAACCCAAGCCCATCTTTCCCGGCGGTTGAGCAGGGCATTCTCGCTTTTTGGAAGGGCGACGACACTTTCCAGGCCTCAATTGACCAGCGAACTGCTGCCAATGCCGAGGAATTCGTTTTCTACGACGGCCCTCCATTCGCCAACGGTCTGCCGCACTACGGCCACCTGCTTACCGGTTACACCAAAGACATGGTTCCTCGTTTCAAGACGATGCAGGGCTATCGCGTCGAACGTCGTTTTGGCTGGGACACCCACGGCCTGCCTGCCGAGGTCGAAGCCGAGCGTCAGCTGGGAATCTCCGGTCGCCACGAAATCGAGGCAGTCGGCATCGACAAGTTCAACGAGGCCTGCCGCACATCCGTGCTGAAGTACACCAAGGAGTGGGAGCAGTATGTCACCCGCCAGGCTCGCTGGGTCGACTTCGAAAACGACTACAAGACCCTAGACACCGACTACACCGAGAGCGTTCTCTGGGCCTTCAAGGAGCTTCACAACAAGGGTCTGGTTTATGAGGGCTTCAAGGTTCTGGCTTACTGCTGGCGCTGTGAGACTCCGCTTTCGAACCACGAACTCCGCATGGATGACGAGGTCTACAAGAACCGCCAGGATCAGACCCTGACCGTAACCTTCCCGGTTTCAGCTGGGCAGGAGCTAGAGGGTGTTCGCCTTCTTGCCTGGACAACCACGCCTTGGACGCTGCCTACCAACTTTGCCTTGGCCGTTGGCCCCGAGATTGAATACGTGATTGTTGCCGCTGGGCCAAGCGGTGCTGCCGATGGTGGCCCAACCGGAACCAAGTACCTCTTGGCGAAGAATGTTGTCGCTGGTTTTGCCAAGGACCTTGGCTTCGACTCTGCAGAAGATCTTGAAGACGCGATTGTCGCAACCTACCTGGGCAGTGAGCTCGGTGGTTTGAAGTACGAGCGTCTGTTCGACTATTACGCCGACGCTGAAAAATTTGACACCGCCAACGCTTGGACCGTACTGGTCGATGACTATGTCGGCGACGGAGATGGCACCGGAATCGTGCACCAGGCCCCGGCTTACGGTGAGGATGACCAGCGAGTCTGTCTGGCAGCCGGAATTCCGACCTACATTTCGATCAATGAACGCGGCGAATTCAACTCAATCGTGGCCGACTTCGAAGGCCAGCACGTTTTTGAGGCCAACAAGCCAATCTCGCAGCACCTAAAGGCCGCCGGTCGCGTTTTGCGCCAGGCCAGCTACGAACACTCATACCCTCACTGCTACCGCTGCAAGAGCCCGCTAATCTACAAGGCGGTTTCATCATGGTTCGTCGAAACCACAAAGTTGCGCGACCGCATGCTTGAGCTGAACCAGGAGATCGACTGGACTCCTGACCACACCAAGGATGGCTCATTCGGCAAGTGGCTAGAAAACGTTCGCGACTGGGCAATCAGCCGCAATCGCTTCTGGGGTGCTCCGATTCCGGTTTGGAAGTCAGATGACCCGGCCTATCCTCGCGTCGACGTTTACGGCTCGATGGAAGAGTTGGAGCGCGACTTCGGCGTTCGCCCAAGCGACTTCCACCGCCCAGTAATCGATGAGCTAACCCGACCGAACCCTGATGACCCGACCGGCAAGTCGACCATGCGCCGAGTTCCAGAAGTCTTGGACTGCTGGTTTGAATCAGGCTCGATGCCTTTCGCACAGGCTCACTATCCGTTCGAGAACCGCGAGTGGTTCGAAACCCACAACCCAGGCGACTTCATCGTCGAGTATGTCGGTCAGACCCGTGGTTGGTTCTACACCTTGCACGTTCTGTCGACCGCGCTATTTGACCGCCCTGCGTTCAAGTCAGCCGTCTCCCATGGCATCATCCTTGGCAATGACGGTCAGAAGATGTCGAAGTCTCTTCGCAACTATCCTGACGTCAACGAGGTCTTTGACCGCGATGGTGCCGATGCTATGCGCTGGTTCTTGCTATCTAGCCCGATTCTTCGCGGTGGCAACCTTGTGGTCACCGAACAAGGCATCCGTGAAGGCGTTCGTCAGTTCTTGTTGCCACTCTGGAACACCTGGTACTTCTTCTCGCTTTACGCAAACGCGTCGGGCTACGAGGCCAAGCGTTCGTTCGAAAGCACGGATGTTCTCGATCGCTACTTGCTCTCGAAGACCCGCGACTTGATCGACGAGGTTGAAGGTCACTTCAACAAGTTCGACTCGTACTCGGCTGCCGCAACACTGCGCGACTTCGCCGATGTTCTAACCAACTGGTATGTGCGTCGCTCGCGCGACCGCTTCTGGGAGGGCTCAACCGAAGCTTTCGACACGCTCTACACCGTTCTAGAAATCCTTTGCCGCGTTGCAGCTCCACTTTTGCCAATGGTTGGCGAGGAAATCTGGAAGGGCCTAACCGGCGGTCGAAGCGTGCACCTAGAGAGCTGGCCTGACTCTTCAGAGCTTCCTCATGATGCAGCTTTGGTTTCCGCAATGGATCAGGTTCGCACTGTTAGCTCTGTGGCTTCCAGCTTGCGCAAGGCAAATGGTCTCCGTGTTCGCCTACCGCTTGCTAAGTTGACTGTGGTCACTTCAAACGCAGCAGCACTCGGTGAATTTAGCGAAATTTTGGCCGAAGAGTTGAACGTAAAGTCGGTCAACCTGGTCGAGCTTTCACTGGACTCAACCACCGAGTTCGGTGTTACCAAGCGCCTAACCGTGAACTCACGCGCTGCTGGTCCACGCATCGGCAAGAGCGTTCAGGCAGTTATTCAGGCCGCTAAGGCGGGCGACTGGTCGGAGCTAGATGGCGTGATCACCGTCGGTGGAATCGCGCTTATCGAGGGTGAATTCACCATCGACCTCGTCGCAAACCTGGCCGATGGCACCGATGACTCGGCAGTGACGGAGCACATCGGTATTTTGCCTGGCGGTGGATTCCTCATCCTTGATGGCAACGTGACCGCCGAACTCGCAGCCGAAGGTTTGGCTCGTGACGTGGTGCGCGCGGTTCAGCAGGCTCGTAAGGACGCCGGCCTTGATGTCAGCGACCGCATTCGCTTGACTCTAGAGGCCACGGATGACGTTCTCGCGGCTGTTGCCGCCCACAGCGAACTTGTGAAGAGTGAGACTCTGACACTCGAGCTCGAGACGGTTAGCAACTCGGCGCTGAGCAGCCCGGTAGCGGTCGGAGATGGCCAGCAGGTTCAGGTTTCGGTGAACAAGCTTTGAGCGAAGAGACATATTGGGCAGAGCGAGCCGCCGGAGTTGAAGCGGCTCTTCTAGCCCGCGTTCCGGAGAACAAGATCCGTCCTCGACTAGACCCGACTCGCCGTTTGGTTGAGCTGCTCGGCGACCCTCAGAAGATTTACCGAATCATCCATGTCACCGGAACCAACGGAAAGACCAGCACAACCCGCTTCATCGAGCGCTTGCTCCGTGAACACGGCCTGCGCACCGGTAGATTCACGAGCCCGCATCTAGTCAAGCTGAACGAGCGACTTTCGATTGATGGAGAACCGGTTTCTGACGAGGCTCTAGTTGCAGCCTGGGAAGACATCGCACCAATTGTTGAAATCGTTGATGCAGAGTTGGCAGTAGCCGACGAGGGTCCGCTGACCTTCTTCGAAGTTCTCGCAGTGCTTGGGTTCGCTGTCTTTGCAGACGCACCGGTAGACGTTCTAGTTCTAGAAGTTGGTATGGGTGGCGAGTGGGATTCAACCAACGTTGCTGACGGCGATGTGGCGGTCTTCGCACCTAT
Source organism: Actinomycetota bacterium (assembly GCA_009703445.1). Classification (GTDB taxonomy): domain Bacteria; phylum Actinomycetota; class Actinomycetes; order Actinomycetales; family Microbacteriaceae; genus Rhodoluna. The sequence goes on from WLGA01000003.1 coordinate 11,025, forward strand.
CTCGCTAGACCACATGGATCGCTTGGGTAACACCATCGAAGAGATCGCACAGACAAAGTCAGGCATCATCAAGGCCGGCGCTTTCGTGGTCTCGTCAGCCCAGCCAGCCGAGGCTCTCTCGGTCTTGAAGGCCAAAGCCGATTCAACAGCGGATGCTTTCAAGAACTACGGAACCGACTTCGAGGTTCTTGAGTCGACCCCAGACATCCTCGGCCAAAAGGTTTCGATAAGAACTTTGGCGGGGGAGTATCACGACCTCAATCTGCCAGTTCACGGCTATTACCAGGCCGAAAACGCAGCTCTGGCCATCGCCGCTGTAGAAGCGTTCCTCGGTGGCGGTGAACAGCGCATCATGGATGACGTTGTCCGTGCAGCCTTTGCCGACTTCTCATCGCCGGGCCGCCTTCAGGTGGTTTCTCGCGAGCCGCTGGTCATTCTCGACGCTGCCCACAACCCTGGTGGAGCCGAGTCTTTGGTCCAGGCGCTCAAGACCAATTTCGGTTCACCCTATGTGATCGCCGTGATTTCAATTCTTGCCGACAAGGATGCCCGCGGGCTGCTCGAGGCCTTGGATTCATCCGTGGTCGAGGTAGTCATCACGCAATCAAGTTCAGCGAGAGCCATCCCTGCCGAGAAATTGGCTGAATTGGCTCGTGAGGTATTCGGCGCTGACCGCGTGAAGGTTCAGGCGAACCCACAGTGGGCCATGGCCGAGGCAACGCTCGCCCTGCCTGAGGGGCAAAAATCGGCAATCCTGGTCACCGGTTCAATCACCTTGGTCGGAGAAGTTCTGGCCCTCAAGCAAATCGAAGCGGAGCAAGATGTCTAACGAAAAGCAGCCAAAGGTGCGCAACAAGTCGACCAAGCGCGCCCTCAGCTCAATCCTCATGGCCTTTGAATCTCTGGTTGTTTTCTTTGCAACCCTGGTGGCCTTTGGAACCAAGGTTCTTGGCCCAACCTCAGACGACGCCGCAAAGGTGTGGGCCGTCGGTCTAACCCTTTCGGTGCTATTCATCCTGACACCGGCAATCCTTGGCAAGCCGGGCTCGTATGCCTTCGGCTGGGTCCTTCAGGTTGCGGTTGTTTTTATCGGCGTTTGGGTGCCACTGATGTACGTCGTCGGCGGAATCTTCCTGTGTCTCTGGATTTGGGCGATGGTTGCCGGTGGCACCATCGACAAGGCTCGCGCGGCTTATGAGCGCAATTTAGGTCAATAATCGGTTCATCGCCGAAGCAAAGGAGCAAGAAATGACTGACTCAACCCTCGTACTAATCAAGCCGGATGGCGTAAAGCGCAATTTGATCGGCGAGATCATCTCTCGACTCGAAGCAAAGGGCTACGTAGTAGCGGATTTGAAGAAGTTCACCCCTTCGCGCGAGTTGCTGGCTGAGCACTATGCAGAGCACGAAGGCAAGCCTTTTTATGAGCCACTTGTCGAGTTCATGGGCAGCGGAGACGTCGTAGCCATTAAGTTGACCGGTAATCGCGTCATCGAAGGATTCCGCTCACTTGCTGGCGCCACTGACCCGACTGTCGCGGCCCCGGGAACCATCCGTGGAGATCTCGGACGTGACTGGGGTCTCAAGGTTCAGCAGAACCTCGTGCACGGTTCAGATTCGCCTGAGTCGGCTGCGCGTGAACTGGCTCTTTGGTTCTAGTTCCAGAGCGCTGGCCAGTATGACCAGAAGCGCACCACGATAATCGCGGCCATTACTAGGTCGGTGACCAAGACCCATAACCAAACTCGCTCGTAGGCTCGGTCAAAGAACCCTGCCATTCGCAGTGGGGTTTCGATCACACCCTCGCGAACCAAAAAGAGGATGACCGTCCAGAACAGCGGCACCATCGCAACCCAAGCGACCATGCAATAAGGGCATAGGACGTTGATTACAAACGTGCTCTGAATCCAAAGCCAAACTACGAAGAGAAAACCCATCGTGATTCCGGTGGCGAAGATTCTCCAGAACCAGAGCGCAAATTTGGCCCCGGCCAGGATGGCGAAACCAACTGCGATTGGGAAAATGAAGGCGGCTAGCCCGATTAGAGGGTTAGGGAAGCCAAGTAGGCGAGCCTGCTCCGTGAGCATCACAGATTTGCAAGATATGAACGGGTTAAGGTCGCAGCTCAGAGTCGCGTCTGGGTTAGTCGCTACGTGCAGACGTTCGAGAGTAAGAGTGAATGCCGCGATCCAGCCGAGCACTCCGGAGAAGATCAGCGTCCAGGCAAATCGCCTGCTTGGGCTCGGAAGCACCTCTTGGTTATTCGAAGTTAGTTCACTCACGCTTTCAGTATTACACGCGCCTTTGGTGACTTTTTGTTCCTCTGGTGTCATACTTGAAGAAGTTAAGTCAGACCACACCTGGCTCAACTCAAAGATTTAGCGAGAACTTTAGCGTTGAAGTCGCGTAAGACCCATCGGGCAGCGGATGCCGCAGAAGAAAGTGGCTCGCATTTAGATTTGGTTGTTTGCAATCGCAAGCAACAAAGTTTTACGCCTTAGGGCCTGGTGAGTGTGGCCCAGGTTTCGCAGGCAGCTTGGAGTGCACCAGAAATGGTGAAAAAAGAAGATGCAAACGCACCTGTAGCCGACGACTCGGCCGTTGCAAAGAAGCCTGCCCGCAAAGTGCCAGTCAAAGCTGCGGCTAAGGCACCAGCAAAAACCCCAGTAAAGGCAGCCGCTAAGGCTCCAGCTAAGCGCGGCGTCAAGGTCGTTGAGGCTGAAGCTGAGGTGCAGGTTGCCGAGGACGCTCCTAAGAAGGTTGCTGTCAAGAAGGCTCCAGCGAAGCGTACTTCAGCCAAGAAATCTTCAGACACCGAACAGAACCTAGCCGCCGAGGCGCCTACCGCTGCGCCACTAGCGCCAATTTCAGCCACCTCGCTGATGTTCATGGCACCTGACCTACCTACTCCGGTTATCGACACCAAGCGTGGTCGTCCGATTGAAGACAAGAGCGACGACAACGAAAGTCACCGTCGCACTCGCACCCGTCGCCGTGCCGGCGAAGAGGGCACCGTTGATTCGGTTGCGCCGAACGCAGTGGTAAAGGTTCGCACCCCACGAGAGCCTAAAGAGCCAAGCAATGAGCCGACTCGAGTAAAGGGCTCAACCCGCCTTGAGGCAAAGAAGCAGCGCCGCCGTGATGGCCGCGATGCAGGTCGCCGCCGCACTGTAATCACAGAGTCTGAATTCCTAGCCCGTCGCGAAGCAGTAGACCGCACCATGGTTGTCCGCTCGAAGGATGGAAAGATCCAAATCGGCGTGCTCGAAGATGGCGTACTGGTTGAACACTACGTAGCAAAGGCATCAGAAGCTTCGTTGATTGGCAACGTTTATCTGGGCAAGATCCAGAACGTTCTTCCTTCGATGGAAGCAGCTTTCGTTGACATCGGTCGCGGTCGAAACGCAGTGCTTTACTCAGGTGAAGTCGACTGGGAGCTTGCCGAAACCGGAAACCAGCCGCGCCGCATCGAACTAGCTCTAAAGTCTGGCGACACCGTACTGGTTCAGGTAACCAAAGACCCGGTAGGTCAGAAGGGTGCTCGACTAACCAGTCAGGTTTCACTTCCTGGTCGCTACTTGGTATACGTGCCAAACGGTTCGATGAACGGAATCTCTCGCAAGTTGCCTGATTCCGAACGTGCTCGCCTAAAGAAGATCTTGAAGGAAGTGCTTCCAGAGGATGCTGGCGTAATCGTTCGCACCGCAGCTGAAGGCGCAACCGAAGAGCAACTAACGCTTGATGTTCAGCGTTTGCAGCAGCAATGGGAAGACATTAGCAAGAAGGTCGAAAAGGGCCAGGCTCCAGTTCTCCTTCACAGCGAACCTGACCTTCTGGTCAAGATTGTTCGTGACGTCTTCAACGAAGACTTCCAGAAGATGGTTATCTCTGGCGAGGATGCTCGTGAAGTGATCGAGGAATACCTAAAGTCAGTCGCCCCAGACCTACTTGAGCGTGTTTCAAAGTACGACGGCGGCAAAGACATCTTCGATGAATATCGCGTTGGAGAGCAGATTGCCAAGGCCCTGGAGCGCAAGGTTTATCTTCCTTCTGGTGGATCACTTGTTATTGACCGCACCGAAGCTATGACCGTCGTCGACGTAAACACCGGAAAGTTTGTTGGTTCGGGCGGAAACCTCGAAGAGACTGTCACCAAGAACAACCTTGAGGCTGCAGAAGAAATCGTTCGCCAGCTCAGACTGCGTGACATCGGTGGAATCATAGTTGTCGACTTCATCGACATGGTCCTTGAATCGAACCGAGACCTAGTTTCTCGTCGATTGATGGAGTGCCTAAGCCGCGACCGCACCAAGCACCAGGTCGCCGAAGTTACTTCACTCGGTCTAGTCCAGATGACTCGTAAGAAGCTTGGTATTGGCCTTCTCGAAGCCTTTAGTGAGCCTTGTGAAGCCTGTGCAAGTCGCGGTGTCATCGTTCACCACGAGCCAATCATGCGCTCGAAGAACAACACCCACGAGGAATCTCGCCCTCAGCAGCAAAAGCAGGGCAAGAAGAACCGTGGAAACGGCAACAACAACTCAGGCGGCGGTTCAAACCAGCAGCCGAAGGTTGAAACGGCAAAGGTGGTTACGCCCGAGCGCGCTGTTGAACTGAACAACGTGATCGGCAAAATCGCCGCTTCGACCGTTGCGGCTCACGAAGCCGCCGGTGAAGAGTCACCAATCGTGTTGCCAAACACAAAGATTTCTGTTGAGTCGGCTCAGCCGGCCGAGACAGAGAAACTACTTGAAGCAGTTCTCGATGCCCTGCCAGAGCCTAAAGCTCCTGGCCAGGGTCGTCGTAAGCCGCGTCGAGCAACAAGTGGGGCATCGTCGGCACCCGTCGGCGAAACCTCCAGTTCGGAAAATAAGGGTTAAATAGGTTTGACCCCAGCCCAAAGGCAATGTAGACTAAATCCTCGTTGCCTACTGAGCTTTTCGTACGAGCAACATCCAAGTCTTTTGAACAAAGGGTAGATCTGTGGTTTTCGCAGTTGTCCGCGCAGGCGGCCGCCAGGAGAAGGTGTCGGTAGGCACCATTGTGACTCTCGACCGTATTAAGGCCGATGCTAACGGCAAGATTGAGCTTCAGGCTCTTCTTCTAGTTGACGGTGACAAGGTCACCACCGACGCCAACGCACTCGCAAAGGTGAAGGTTACCGCCGAGGTTCTAAACGACCTCCGTGGCCCTAAGATCATCATCCAGAAGTACAAGAACAAGACCGGTTACAAGAAGCGTCAAGGCTTCCGCGCGGATCTAACCCGCGTCCAGGTCACCGAGATCAAGTAAGTAAAGGACTGATCCAAGATGGCATCGAAAAAGGGTGTAAGTTCCACTCGAAATGGTCGCGACTCAAACGCACAGCGTCTAGGCGTTAAGCGTTATGCAGGTCAGGAAGTAAACGCAGGCGAGATCATCGTCCGTCAGCGTGGCACTCACTTCCACCCAGGCGCAAACACTGGCAAGGGCAAGGACGACACTCTGTTCGCACTTGTTGCTGGCAAGGTTGAGTTCGGCACCAAGGGTGGCCGTCGCGTTGTAAACATCGTCGAGGCTGCGTAAGCGGTTCTAGTTTTTCTTGGGAGGCGAGCCTTTTGGCTCGCTTTTCCTGTTTCTAAAGCATTTTGAAAGGGGCTCACCATGGTTTCATTTGTTGACCAAGTGACGCTTCACCTTCGCGCGGGCGACGGAGGAGACGGTTGTGTCTCCGTTAAGCGTGAAAAGTTCAAGCCACTAGCTGGCCCTGACGGCGCCGACGGTGGCAAGGGTGGCTCAATCAGCCTCATCTCAGACCCAAACGTCACCACCCTTCTTGATTTCCACTTCCACCCACACCGAGCTGGTGGCGATGGTGGCGATGGTGCTGGAGACTTCCGCAATGGAGCCCATGGCGAGAGCCTGGTACTTGCCGTTCCAGTCGGCACAGTTGTTAAGAATGAAAAGGGCGAACTTGTCGCCGACCTCGACGAACCAGGCATGGAGCTCGTTGTTGCCGAGGGAGGCATCGGAGGCCTAGGAAACGCAGCTCTCTCGAGCTCGAAGCGCAAGGCTCCTGGATTCGCCCTATTCGGCGTGCCAGGATGGCGCGGAGACGTCATCCTTGAACTGAAGACTGTCGCTGACGTTGCCCTGGTTGGTTACCCAAGCGCCGGCAAGTCATCCTTGATTGCTGCGCTCAGCGCGGCACGTCCAAAGATCGCTGACTACCCATTCACTACCCTTCACCCAAACTTGGGCGTTGTGCAGGCCGGGCAGACTCGATTCACCATTGCTGACGTGCCTGGCCTCATTGAGGGCGCTAGCGAGGGTAAGGGCCTTGGCCTAGAGTTCCTGCGCCACGTTGAGCGCTGTGCGGCACTTCTGCACGTTATTGACTGCGCAACTCTTGAACCGAACCGCGACCCGATCACTGACCTTGAGAAGATACTCAAGGAGCTTGATGCCTATGAGGTTCCAGAGGGTCAGACTCCACTTACCGAGCGCCCGCAACTAATTGCGCTAAACAAGATCGACGTTCCAGACGCACTCGAGCTGGCTCAGTTTGTTCGTGGCGACCTCGAAGAGCGCGGATACCGTGTCTTTGAGATCTCAGCAGCTAGCCACCAGGGCCTTCGTGAACTTAACTTTGCGCTTGCCCAGCTAGTTGAGCAGGCTCGCAAGGATGCAGAAGGTGCACCGGTTAAGCCACGCGTTCAGCTAATGCAGGCTAAGCGCGACGAGAACAAGTTCACCATCACTCGTGAAGAGGTTGGCGGCGAGGAGATCTTCCGCGTTCTCGGCCCTAAGCCAGAGCGTTGGGTTCACCAGACGAACTTTGCGAACGAAGAAGCCATTGGCTACTTGGCAGACCGTCTAGGCAAAATCGGCATGGAAACCGAACTCTTCAAGGTTGGCGCAAGCGCCGGTTCGACCGTCGTTATCGGCCCAGGCAAGGGAATCATCTTTGACTGGGAGCCAAGCATTGCGTCCGCAGGCGAGCTCATCGCTGGCCCGCGAGGCACCGATGCTCGCTTCGACATGCGTGAACGCCGCACCACCAAGGAGCGTCGCGCTACTTATACCGAACGCATGGATGCCAAGGCGGCACTTCGTGTCGAGATGCAAAAAGAGGGAGAGGCCGGAATCTGGTCAAACCCTGAGGACTTCGAAAAGGAAGACTAAGTGGGACTTCGAGACAGAAGCGAACTTGCTCATGCCAAACGCGTTGTAGTCAAGGTCGGCTCTTCATCCATTAGCGGTGCAAACGAAGGCAAAATCGAGCACCTGGTTGATGCTCTTGCGTCCGCACATGCACGCGGAGTTGAAGTAATCCTTGTCTCATCTGGAGCAATCGCGACCGGTCTTCCACTCTTGAATCTGTCTGAGAAGCCTGAAGATCTAGCGACCCAGCAAGCTTTGGCGTCTGTTGGCCAGAGCAGGTTAATTTCGCGCTATCAAGCAAGCCTTGAGCGCTACAACATCATCGCCGGTCAGGTATTGCTTACCTCTGGCGACATGGAGGAAGAAGAGACTCGTCTAAACGCCAAGCGCGCCATGGATAAGTTGGTTTCACTTCGAGTTCTGCCAATCGTTAACGAGAACGACACGGTAGCAACCGCCGAAATCCGATTTGGAGACAACGACCGCCTAGCTGCATTGGTTGCCGTTTTGGTCGAAGCAGATGCTCTGGTTCTACTCAGCGATGTTGATGCTTTGTATGACATGCCTCCGACGAAGCCTGGTGCACAGCGCATTGAGCGCGTGGCCTTCGGAGCTGACCTTTCGGATGTTGAGGTAGGCGGAAGTAGTTCAGCTGTAGGCACCGGCGGTGCAGTCACCAAGGTCGGTGCAGCGAAGCTTGCTACCGACTCTGGCGTCAGCGTGCTGCTAACCAGCACTGATAATGTTTCGGCTGCTCTTGAAGGGCAAGCCGTTGGCACCTGGTTCGACTCAGAATAGGCTGTAAATCATGGCAACCGCACTAGACAAAATCTCTCTGGCTAAGAACGCTGCAAGCGCGCTGGCTCAGGCTTCAACCGCGCAAAAGAATGCAGCACTTGAAAACATTGCCAGCCTTCTACCGGCCAGAGCTTCTGAAATCATCGCGGCCAACCAGCTAGATCTCGCGCGCGGCGTTGAAAATGCTATGACTGAAAGCCTCCAGGACCGACTTCGACTCGACGAGGCGCGCATCCAAGCCATTGCCGATGCAACCCGCAAGATTGTCGGGCTTGCCGATCCAATCGGTGACGTGGTTCGCGGAATGTCTCTTCCAAACGCCTTGAAACTTACTCAGATTCGTGTGCCGCTCGGCGTTATCGGTGTCATCTATGAGGCGCGCCCAAACGTAACCATCGACATTGCAGTATTGGCAATCAAGAGTGGCAATGCCGTGGTTCTGCGTGGCGGAAGCGCTGCTGAGAAGACCAATGCTGTTCTCGTGAAACTGCTACAGGACTCTCTCGAGCTTGCCGGCATCAACTCTGATGCTGTTCAGACCGTGGATGAATTCGGTCGCGATGGCGGTGTCGAGATGATGCGCGCGGTTGGCCTAATCGACGTCCTGATTCCTCGCGGTGGAGCGGGTCTCATTCAGCAGGTAGTTCAGGAAGCCAAGGTTCCCGTTATTCAGACAGGCGACGGTGTCGTCCACATTTTCATCGATGAAACTGCCCGTGTTGACTGGGCTGTCGAGATTGCTCACAACGCAAAGGTCCAGCGCCCGAGCGTCTGCAACGCTGTTGAGACGCTTCTAATCCACGAAAATGCAGTTGAGCGTGTTCTGCCTGCAGTGCTTGATCGTCTGGCAGAATCCGGCGTCACCATCCATGGTGATCAAGCGACCCAGGATAACTTCTTTGCCGCGGTTCCAGCCACCGATGAATCATGGTCGACCGAATATCACGACCTTGACATCTCGGTCAAAGTGGTCGAGAACCTGGATGAGGCACTTGCTCACATCGCTAAGTATTCGACTAAGCACACCGAGTCGATCATCACCGAGAGCGTCGAGAATGCAGAACGCTTCCTAAACGAAGTCGACTCTTCTACCGTGATGGTCAACGCTTCGACGCGCTTCACCGACGGTGGCGAGTTCGGCTTCGGAGCCGAAGTTGGCATCTCTACTCAAAAGCTGCACGCACGAGGCCCTATGGGTCTGCTTGAGCTAACGAGCACCAAGTGGCTCGTGCGTGGCTCGGGCCAGGTCCGCGCCTAGTTTTCGCTATTTCTGAGTTATTCTTTAGTTAAGTTTTTAGGAGAAAAAATGATTTCAAGCATCCTCGCTTCAGCAGAAGAAGCACACGTACAGTTGCCTTTCCCGTCTGTGTTTTTCGGAGTTATTGGAATCAGCGTTTTCATTCTTCTAGGTCTAATCACCTTCTCTTACCGCGATGTTGCGAACCGTCACGACCACAAGTCGGGCAACAACAACGCTCACCACTAAGCCCAGCTAGCTGTCCGGCATGAGCAGGCTTGGGGTGATGGGTGGAACATTCGACCCGATTCACAACGGACACTTGGTCGCTGCCAGTGAAGTAGCTGCTGCACTCAACCTGGACGAGGTTTTGTTCGTTCCAACTGGTCAACCTTGGCAAAAGGACGGCGTTACTCCCACCTCTGACCGCTATCTGATGACCGAAATCGCCACTGCCGCGAACCCACGATTTAAGGTCAGCACCATTGACATTGACCGTAGCGGTCCGACTTATACCGTCGACACATTGCGTGATCTCAAAGCCGCCTACCCGGATGCCGAACTGTTCTTCATCACTGGCGCAGACGCGGTCACCGCAATAGCCGGGTGGAAAGACTCCGAGGAGCTCTGGGGCTTGGCGCAGTTCGTCGCTGTCACGCGGCCTGGGCACCAGCTTGATCTTCCGGCAGCGCCCGAAGGCGCTATCCAAGTTCTGGAAATCCCGGCTCTGGCTATTTCTTCAACAGACATTCGCGAGCGTGTGTCAGAAGGCAAGCCGATTTGGTATCTGGTTCCAGACGGTATCGTTCAGTTCATTGCAAAGCACGGTCTATACGGAGGCGTAAAGTGACCGAATTTCAGAGCCGCCGAGAGCTCCGTGAGGCAGAGCGACAGGGTCTAGTTCCTAAACCTGAGCAAGTCTTCGACTTACCGACCGGTTCAATTCGTTTGCCGGAGCCAAGTGAAATGTTGACGCGCAAGCGCATCCGTGAAATGGAGCGCGAAGGCCTACTGGACCCACTTACTGGTTCTGTGCCGGTCGCAGGAGCAGCCGAGGCCGAAGAAACCGTTGAGGAGCAGCGCGCCTACGACGAAGTAATGGCCGAGACCGAGGAGCCGATCACTTCGAGCATTTCAGCCGTTGTTGCACCTGCTGCTCCAGTGGCAAATTCAGTGCCAGCCCCCGTGGCTGCCACCGATATTTTCCACAGCATGGCCGTTGACCCTAATGCTCGAAAGCCCAAGATCGGCATAGTTATTGCCGTCATTCTGGTGCTTTTGGGTGGAGCAGGCGCTGCAGCGTATATGCTTGGTATCTTCAAGTAAAACTAAGGATCTCGTGACTGCAACCCCTAAAGCCATCCAGGTAACAAACATCGCCGCCAACGCAGCAGCCGACAAATTGGCTGAGAACCTCGTAGCTCTCGACGTTACTGCCGTCATGCCTTTGACCGATGTGTTCCTACTCGCCTCTGGCCGCACCGAGCGTCAGGTAGCAGCAATCGCTGATGGCATCGAAGAGAAGATGCTTGAGAACGGTTACAAGTTGCTTCACCGCGAAGGTAAGACCACCGGTCGCTGGATTTTGCTCGACTTCGGAGATGTTATCTGCCACGTCATGCACGAGGAAGACCGCATGTACTACTCGCTAGAGCGCCTATACAGCGATCAGCCAATCGTAAAACTAGATGTAGTTACACAGGCATAAATCTGTTGTAAACTTGGACGGTTGCCTCGGCAACAAACGGGCCCGTGGCGCAGCTGGTAGCGCACCTGCATGGCATGCAGGGGGTCAGGGGTTCAAATCCCCTCGGGTCCACAATGAAAATCCTCGCTCAGGCGAGGATTTCTTGTTTAAAGGTCAACGCCGATGCGTTTGATGCGCGAGGTGAAGCCCGCTTCGATTGTGATGCGCGACTTCGATACTCCGAAGTGCTTGGCGAGGATCTCGACGAGGCCTTCGTTGGCAGCCCCATCCACCGCCCTTTGCTGCAGGTATACGGTCAGTGAGCCATCTTCGACAGGCTCTACCAAAGGGCCCTTCTTTGAGCCGGGTTTGACTCTTACCGTTATTCGCACTGGTCAATCTTCTCTCGACTTAGACTGAACTTATGAGAAAGACATACCGCGGCTACACCCTCGAGCAAGTAGCAAAGACCATCGACCATTCAATCCTTAAGCCAGACTTTACTGACGGCGATGTGCGTGCTGGCGCCGAGCTTGCACTGAAATACAACACGGCCTCGTATTGCATCCGACCAATGGATGTTGCCCCGGCCGCAGAGATTCTCGCTGGCAGCGATGTGCACGTCTGCACGGTCATTGGTTTCCCTCACGGATCTTCAACCACGGCGGTCAAGGAGTTCGAGACTGCAGACGCGATCAAGAACGGCGCCGTTGAGATTGACATGGTCATAAACGTGTCTGCCCTCCTATCTGGAGACTACGACTATGTCGAGCAGGACATCCGTGCCGTTGTTGATGTGGCACACGCGGCCGGTGCTTCGGTGAAGGTTATTTTCGAAACCGCATACCTGAATGACGAACTAATCGTAAAGGCGTGCGAGTTGTCTGAAGCGGCGGGCGCTGATTACGTCAAGACTTCGACCGGTTTCGCGAGCGAAGGCGCTACCCTCCACAACGTGAAGCTAATGAAGGCTACCGTCGGCGATCGCCTCAAGGTCAAATCCTCTGGTGGCGTTAGAACCCTAGACCAACTGATTGATTACATGGATGCTGGTGTCACACGCTCCGGTTGTTCGGCTACCCAGCAGGTTCTAGAAGAGTTCATCGCAAAGGCTCAGTAGAGCAATGGCAATCAACCCGAACGACATTAGCCGCCCGCATGTTTGGCGACCGGCAGCGGAGCCCGCGACTGCGAAAACCCTGCTTCTGTTGCACGGTTCGGGGGCGGACGAGCACGACCTTTTGCCTTTAGGCAAGTTGCTAGGCCCAACCGCAAACCTTCTTTCGCCTAGAGGTCTGGTGCGTGTTGATGGAGCCAACCGATTCTTTCTCAGGAATGACGACGGAACCTTCGTCGAGGATGACATCGTCAAGAACTCTGGCGAGTTAGCTGAGTTTCTTTGGGCTGCCTCGGGGGAGTACGGGTTTGACGCAAACAATGTTTATGCTGTCGGTTTCTCAAACGGAGCAAATGCGGCAGGAGCGTTGCTTCTGCTTCAGCCGGATTCGGTGCGGGGAATCATCGCATTCGGCACGACCAAGTCGTTTGAGCGCACCCCTTTCAAAAAAGTTCCAGACTTAACTGGAAAGCGAGTCTGGATTGCTAATGGCGTTCAAGATCACTATTCGCCGCCAGAGCGCACGGCTTCGATGATCGAAGAATTCGAATCATTGGGTGCAACCGTTTCGTTGAGGATGCAGCCCGGAGGCCACACGATTAGCCCGCAGCACGTTCGAGAAATTGCGGCCGAGCTTTAGTCCACTGCTCCCACATTTCTCTCAGGTCCCAGGCGTTTTCGGCCATTATCGAAACGCCACGAACTCCGGTTCTTCTGGTCTTTCCTGAGATCAAGAGAAGTCGATTATTAAACAGGATGTGGCTGCACCTAGCTTGGGCCTCATCGAAGAAAGTGCTGTCGCTGCACCCTGTCCCGTCGTCGAGGCTTATGAATACGACTCTTTTGCCTGAACGCATTGGCGGGGTTTGAGTCGCAACTCTAACTCCAGCAATCAACACCTCGCTCTTGTTTCGAAGACCAACCAGTTCGTTTGCGTTCACCACGCCCATCTCTTCCAGCATTGGTCGATAAAGCTCGATCACATGCTCGGTGACGTCTAGTTTCATAAGGCTTAGTTCCGCCGACACTTTCTCGGCAAGGGTGGGTTCGATGTGCCCAGTCGGAAGTCTTTCTAAAACCTGAAAGTCAAGAGTCGGCTGGTTGGCCTCACTCGCGGGGCGACTCTTGATTGCATTCAACTGTCGCACTCTCGCAATGATGTCGCCTCGAGTCACCTCGGGGTCGTCACCCGCTTCATCTGACCTTCGCTTACCTCCGAAGCTATCGAAGGCTCCAAGTAGTGCAAGCCTCTCGAGGGTTCGCCTGGTTGGCTTCACGCGGAGATAAAAATCGGCGATGTCTTTGAATGGCTGCTCTTCGATTATTCGAGCCACTTCGTTTTCGCTGACACCCTGGACCTCGGTCAGGGCTAGTCGAATGCCCTCCGGCTCAACCAGGTATTCCTGACTTGATTTGTTTACGTCCAGTGGCAACACCTTCACCCCGAGTCGTCTGGCCTCAGCCATCAACAGGCGTTTTGGATACATTCCGGGGTCATGCGTAAATAACCCGGCGAGGAACTCGGTTGGAAAGTGTGTTTTTAGCCACGCGCTTTGATACGTGGGCAGGGCAAACGCTGCTCCGTGAGCCTTGCAGAAGCCAAAGCTGCTGAAGCCTTCGAGGATTGACCACACGCGACTTATGACAGCCTCGCTGTAGCCACGTTCCCTCGTCTTCTCGTGGAAAAACTGTTTTACCGCCAGAGCTGCCCGGGGGTTCTCGAGAGAACGCCGCATCTCATCTGCTTTGGCAAGCGTGCAACCGGTCATGACATTGAGAATCCTCAAGACGTGCTCGTGAAAGATCACTACGCCCCAGGTCTCCTTGAGGATAGGAACCAAATCTTCGTGGATGAAGTCTGCCTTGGCAAAGCCGTGGCGTCCATCCAGGTATGGGGCAATCATGTTGCCCTTCATCGGGCCGGGTCTGAATAGTGAGATTTGAATGGTTAGGTCATTGAATTCGGTTGGTTGATGTTTTCCGGTTAGTTCGCGTTGACCCGGGCTTTCGATCTGAAAAATACCGAGGGTGTTTGTGGTTCTGATGGTTTTGAAAGTCTCGGGGTCATCTCGGGGAATATTGTCTAGGTCTAGCTTTTCGCCACGCACTCTTGAAATCTCACGAACCGCATAAGCCATTGCGCTTTGCATGCGAACTCCGAGCACGTCCAACTTCAGCAAGCCCATTGGGTCCATGTCGTCTTTATCGAATTGGCTCATCGGCAGGCCAAGCCCGCTGGGTTCAACCGAAGTTCGTTGCAAAAGCGTCGAATCTCCGAGAATTACTCCACACGGATGCATCGAGATGTGTCGAGGCAGTCGGTCTAGTCGCTCGGTTATGTCGACAAGTAGGTTCATGCGGCGATCTTCATCCACCGCCGCTGCCAGCGCAGACAGCTCGGGTTTCGTGCCTAGAGCGCCTCGAAAGCTCCGTGCGCTAAAGCGCCACATGTTTTTGGCTATGTCATCTATTTGCTCGTCTTCTAGCCCCAGAGCCATTCCTGAGTCGCGCATCGCACCTCGGCCACGATAGGTAGATTGCATAGATAGCAGGGTTACCCGGGTGCTTCCGTAGCGTTTGAAGATTGCTCGATAGATGTCATGGCGCCTCGCTGACTCTACGTCGATGTCTATGTCTGGCAGGGTTGATCTCTCGGTGCTCAGGAACCGCTCAAACAGCAAATCGTGTTCAATCGGGTCAACTCCACTGATTCCCAGAAGGTAGTTGGTCAGCGACCCAGCCCCAGAGCCTCTGGCTTGACTGCGAATCTTCATATCGCGAATCATCTGAGCAACATCGGCAACCGTTAAGAAATAGGTTGCGAAACCCAACTTATTGATGGTGATTAGCTCTTGACCCAGGCGATGATGCACCTGCGAAAGGAGGGCTGCGTTTGCGCTGCGGTAGTAGTGATCGATTCCGGCGTGTGCCTTTTGCCAAAGAACTTCGAAAGGGTTGCCGTCGATTCCTAGCGCGCTTTTCTCCGGAGTTTTAGGTTTACCCCAGGCGCAATCGTTGACCGGGTCTAATCGGCAACGATCAGCCAAGCGTTCGGTGGTTTCCAGAAGTTGGAGAGCCCGGCTGGCCTCGCCGCAAATCTCGATAGCCAGGGCTTGCATTACGAGAGCGGGTTTTAGCCATGCCTGAGCGTTCGGTTGAGGCGTGAATAAGCCAAGGGGTTCCAAATGGCGAGCAGAGTCTAGAACGTCTGCGGTAAGCGCATCGTCGGGCTCTAAATATCGCACCGCATTGGTCAGCACCGTCGGAACCGATAGCGAATCGGCCAAACTAAGCATTCGCTGAGCTTGTTCGGTTGAATAGGGGGTGCCTGGTTCGGTTAGGTGGCTGACTATTTCGACCCCGATGGCACCAGGGGATTTGAAAGCCTCACGCCAAGCTGCGAGCAAAGAAGC
The DNA here is from genome assembly GCA_009703445.1 of Actinomycetota bacterium. Lineage (GTDB taxonomy): Bacteria > Actinomycetota > Actinomycetes > Actinomycetales > Microbacteriaceae > Rhodoluna. The sequence goes on from WLGA01000003.1 coordinate 26,417, forward strand.
AGCGAGTTGCTTTGGGCCAGCCAACACCGCTCGACCAACGTCACTGTCTGGGCCAATCAAGATGGTGCAACCGCCAGATTCGCCGAGTATCTTGGCAAGTTGACTGCGTTTGATTCCGATTTGATGCTCTTTGCGCAGTTGCCCCGATTTTGCCCGTGAAGCATGAGCGACCGAAACTATCTCGCACAACTTCGCCCAACCAAGGCCGCGATCTTGACCGTGGGAGAGGATCACGCTTCTTGCCAAGAAAGAACCGTCTTCGTTGAGAATCGCCAAATCAACGCCAACTATGGGGGAGATTCCTAGTTTCAGGCAGGCTCCGATATGTTTGACCGACCCATACAAGCCGTCGCGGTCGGCGATTGCGAGTGCGTTCGAGCCCGCTGCTGCGACAGCCTCAGCCATTGTTTCGGGCCTGGTGACCCCGTAGTGACCCGAGAATGCCGAAGCTACGTGCAAGTGGGTAAAACCATTCACGATTACTCCTCGAGGTCTCTAGTCGTAAACCTTGACCAATCGCCAGATTGCCTTTGAGCCATCTGCGCTAGGTGCGGTGTGCAGGATTTCAAACTGAGTTTTCTGTTCAGGCGCCTCTGCCTTGGAGGCGACCATTCGCCACATTTCAACCTCTAGAACGCCTGCACCCACGCCTCGTCGAACCGTGGCAGCTTCTAGCCACCAGTCGCGGCGAGCAAACCAGCGGATCGGTTTGGTTTGGACTCGATAGGTGGAATTGCGCCACAGAAACCCAACCGGTTCACCGGTTCGGTTTATTGAAACTGAAACGTTTTCGTCCATGCTCCGCATTTTCCATCCTCTCGTTTATTCGAACATATGTTCGAACGTTAAGAGTGTAGGAAAAGGGTCAGACATTCAAATTTTGAGGCGGTTTTATGCAGCCTCGGGCGTGTCTAAATGCTGCGGATTAGTTCGGCAGAGTTGTTGCGCACCTGGCCGACTTCGGCGCCAACCTTGTAGAACTCGGCCTCGGCCGCAACCAGGTCAGAGTCGATGGCAATTGCATCGAGCAAGTCTTGATCGCCCTCGATGTGAGGGTCTAGCCAGGCCTCGAAGGTGTCTGGCGACAAAAGAACCGGATTGCGATCATGGATGTGCCCAAGTTCCGGGCAAGAAGCCTTGGTTAAGGTGGTAGCCGAGAGCAGCCAGCGCGAAGGATCCTTGGCATCCTTGGTTGGGTCGGCCCACCACTCATACAGACCGGCAAGCGCAAACATTCCATCCGTGCCGGCATTGATGTAAAACGGTTGCTTGGTGCCGTCGGCGGCGACGTGCCATTCGTAGTAACCCGAAGCTGGAATCACACAGCGGCGACGAACCACCGAATCTTTGAAGGAAGGCTTCTCGAGCAGGCTCTCGATGCGTCCGTTAATCAGCGGGGCACCTTCGGCTGGGCCTTTCGACCAGCGAGGCACGAGGCCCCAGCGAGCTGAGTGAATCTCGCGACTGAGCTCACCGAGCGGAGACCCATCCGGGGCTTTCTCGAAAGCGCGATCAACGATGATGGCAATTGGCTGAGTCGGGGCGACGTTATAAGAAATTCCTGGCAATTCGCCAATGATCTCGTCGGCTTCGAAAATGGTCTGGATTTCACCGACCGTGCGAGCAACCACAAAACGACCGCACATGACTATTTCTCCTCTGCCATCTTTTCGGCGGCAATCTCAAGCCTCTGTTTTCCGAAGTGAACGATGATCATGAAAATCAGAATGATTGCGACGAAAGCCAAGCCACCCCATTTGAGCTGACCAGCGATTTGCTCGTATGCGCTGCGAGCCAAGTAGCCGACGCTGACATAGGCGCTCGCCCACACGGCACAGGCGGCCACCGTCCAGCTGATGAACACTCGGTAGCGCATCGTCGTCATTCCTGCGACCACAGGGACAAGTGAATGCAGAACCGGAAGGAACCTTGAAATAGCGACAGCAACGCCTCCGCGACGCTCGACAAAAC
>WLGA01000030.1 GCA_009703445.1 Actinomycetota bacterium
GTTGGAATGACCGGTTCGCCGCTAACTCGTGCTGCCGTGCTTGAACTTCAAGACATGGATGGCAACATCGCAACCTCTGACAACACCACTGTGGTTACCGCTGTGGTCACCAGTGGTGTCGGTGGCACGTTAACTCAGGCAACCGCGACCGCAAACCAGGGTGTTGTCACCTTCACCAACCTCGCCCTAACCGGCACTCCGGGTGTCTCATACAAGTTGACCTTCACCGGTGTCATCGGAGGTTCATCGGTGGCTGCTCCAGAGTCAGACGGTCTAACCCCGGTCCATGCGATTCCGGCCAAGGTAACCACGCGCGGTGGCAACGTAGTTGGTGCGCTGAGCGGCGAGAACCTGGCTAGCCAGCCGAGCCTGTATGTTCGCGACCGCTTCAACAACATCGCGATCTCTGACAACACCACCGTGGTGACCGCAAGCATCTTGAACGATGTCACCGGTTCGGTTTCGGGCAACGTGACTGCAACCGCGGTCAACGGTGTGGTTACCTTCTCAGGCCTCAAGGTTGCCGGAACCCCAGGCACCGATTACACACTTCGCTACACTGCCGAATGGTCGGGAACCACGCTCACCAGCGCCACCTCGAATCCGTTCCATGTCTCGAAGGTCGCCGACGTTACACTGTCATACGCGACTCAGGCATACGTGCCTAACGCCGTCGTTCCTGCCGTCTTCAACACGGACAGCCCTGCTGGCATCACCTACACCACCAACGCTTCTTCACTAGTTTGTGAGCTTGACCCAGGAACCGGTGACCTAACCATCAAGGGTGCCGGAAACTGTCTCGTTCGTGTCGATGTCGACACTGACCTGGATGGCTTCTACCTCGCCAACTACGCCGAGGCAACACTGGTTATCACCAAGGCAACTCAGGCTGCCGTGAACATTACCTCTGCGGCCACGGTCGATTACTGGTCGGGTCTCACCCCTGTTGTGACCGGTGGAAGCGGCACCGGAGCAATCAGCACGACCGTGGTTGATGGCAGCACCTGTCGCTTGATTGGTGCCACCATCCTTCCTGGCGACGCCGGGTCGCTGTGTCAGATCACGGCAACCCGCGCGGGTGACACGAACTACTTGCCTCAAACCTCTGCCGTCCAGACCATTGTGGTTCGCAAGATCAACCAGGCAGCCTTGACCATCGCTAGCGCTAACTCGATGACTGTAGACAGCTTGAGCTTGTTCACCGCCGGTGGTTCTGGCACCGGTGCAGTTAGCTACTCGCTGGTCTCAGCTGGAACTGCTCGCTGTTCAATCAGCGGCGCCGTGCTGTCTGCCACCGCATCAGGAAGCTGTTCAATTCGCGCCACCAAGGCCGCTTCAGTCAACTACAACGTCATCACCAGCGCTACCCAGACCATCACTGTTCGCAAGGATTCCCAGACTGTCGCGTTCACATCGACCGCACCAATGAACCCGATTGTTCTTGGCACGTATGTTCCAACAGCCACCGCTACCAGCGGTCTCGCGGTGACCTTCTCGGTGGCAAATGGTTCAAGCTGTGCTGTCGACAGTCTTGACCCAGGCAAGATTGCATTCTCGAGCGTCGGCCTCTGTGAAATCATCGCGACCCAGGCGGGTTCAAGCCGCTATGCGACCGCCTCAGTTCGTCAGTTCATCCAGGTTGGTGCTCTAAACCAGACAATCAACTTCCCGGTTATCCCTGACCTTGCGTTCGGCACTCCTGCTTTCAAGATTGCGCCGACGACCAACGCGGGAACCAGCGCGGTTATCTCGATTGCAACGACCTCGAACAGCACGGCTTGTACTTTGGCCGGTGACGTCGTGACCATGAATGCTGCCGGTGTCTGTGAGATTGTCGCTAGCCAGTCTGGCTACGGCTCATACTCGGCCGCCTCGGATGTGGTTCGCACCTTCAACGTGCTCGCCGACCAAGCCGGTGCACCACACATCTTCTCTTCATCGGTGGCAACCCACGAAATTACCGCCTCGTTCACCCCGCCTAGCTACACGGGTGGAGCACCGATTCTAGGATTCGTGCTGATTGCGACCGACTCGAGTGGTTTGACCTATGAAAATTCTGCCTGCCCGGTTTTGACCACCACAATCACTTGCACCATCGTTGGCATCCCTAACAATGTTGCTTACACTGCGGTAGCGCGAGCAATCACCACCGCTGGCCGCGGCGCTGTTTCGAACGTCACGATGTCACAGACTCCGATTGATGCACCGATGGCCGTTACTAACCTCTCGGCGAGCACAAGCTCGAATAACCTGGTCCTCAACTGGACCCCTCCTGTTGCGGCATCTGGCAATGGCGTAACGGGTTACGACATTTATGTAGCACCGATTGGCTCGGCTTTCCCAGACACTACTCCTTATCACGTGAGCGGTGCGGCAGCCGATTCAACCACCATTCAGAACGTCCTTAACCAGACGACGACTCAGGGTGCGAGCGTCCGCTCAGCTACAGACGTGAACTTCCAGCGAGCGAGTGCAAGCATCTCGTTCCGCCGCGCCTCGGTGAGCTCGTCAACTCCGTCGCCATCGGCTAGCCAAGACCCTACCCCTCCGGCCGGTTACCAGGTCAAGATTGTCACCCTGAGTATCTGGGGAAGCTATGCGACCGACACCAACTCGACCATTGGCTTCCAAACCAATTTTGCTGTCCCACTGTCACCATCACAGTTGACTCTTACCCCGAGTGGCTCCGATCTAATGATTTCTTGGTCGGCACCGACGGCTGACGGTGGCTCTACTTTGATTGGTTACGACGTAGCCGTCAACGGCACTCTGATTTGCTCGTCAACCACGGCCCTATTCTGTGACTTCACCCCGATGGCCGCCGGTCAGACCTATAACGTTCAGGTGTTCGCCTTGAACTCGGTTGGTCGAAGCACGCCTTCGGCTGCTAGCCACGCAGTCCCAGCGCCACCGGCACCGCCGGCAGCGCCAGTTACACCGACGCCTACCACAACGGCCACACCAACACCAACCCCTACCGTGACTCCAACGGCTTCGCCTACCCCGAAGCCAACCGTCAAGCCGACGGTCAAGCCGACCCCGAAGCCAAGCGTCAAGCCGACCTCAAAGCCGATTGCCAAGCCATCGGCAACGCCTAAGCCAACCGATGAACCAAGCACCGCTCCGGTTGCTCCAGTAGACCCTGGGACTCCTGGAGAACCTGGCACGCCAGTGGTGCCTGGTGCGCCTGTGCCTAACCCAGGAATCGGCGCTACCGGTGACGATGAAGACAAATCGGTTCCGTTTGACCCGATGGGTTCACCAGAGTCGATCAAGGCTGTCACCGAGACCACTGCAAAGGCCGCCGCGATTGCGGCTGCTATGGCTGCTGCCGCAGCAGCGGCCGCCGCAGCTGCCGGCCGAAGCGGTGGAAGTTCAAGCGGTGGATCTGGTTCAAGCGACCCAGGCTCAATCGCAACAATCGACGCAACCCACGAGCAATACGAACTTCGCCGTCGCGGCCGCGGAGACGCGCTTAAGGTTTGGCGTCGTCGCTGGATGCGTCTGCTCGACAAGATTTCAATCCGCGCGACGCTTTTGACCGCTCCGATTTCACCGGTTCTCTCTCGAATCGTGGTTGACGGAGCATACTTGCGCGCTGCCGCCGGCATCTTCGCATCCTTGCCAACCATGGCTGCCGCAGCGGTCGCATTCGCCGCCCTCGCAGTGAACGGAACCGCCGTTTCCACCCCAATCTGGCAGCTATTCCTAGCCATCACCCTGATCGGTATTTTTGATGCCTTCGCCGGTATGGTGGGCACCGCAATCTTCGTGATCGGCTCGCTTGCGATTCACGCACTGGCTGGCCTGGCTATCAGCATGGGCGACATCCGAATGATGTTGGGTGTAATCATCGTTGGCTTCGGCCCAGCGCTGCTCGCCAACTCGTTCCGTGTCTTCCGCAAGGTTCCTGAAAAGGGCAGCTTCTATCTCTGGGAGCGCATTGTCGACCTAGGCGTGCTGCCATTTATCGGCGGCTGGGTGACCGCAACCATGATCGGCACCCTGCCTGCGCTAGCCGGTATGACCCTTGCCGTGGCCAACCACGTCAACGACTTTGCGCTCGCCGTGGCTGCCGCAATCGTCATCCGTGTCATCGCCGAAGAAGCCGTTGCGCGCGAGTTCCCAGAACGACTAGACACTCTGCACCCAACCGAGGTGCCGGCCACCCCAGGCGTCCAGCGTTGGATTTCACTCGGATTCCGCCTCGCGGTCTTCATTTTCGTCACCGCTGCACTCATGGGCAACGACTGGCGAGTCTGGTTCGGCAGCGTCCTCTTTGTCCTACCAACCATGCTTGGCTGGTGGCAAGACAAGTTCCCGAACTCCAAGTGGGTCTGGCGAATCATGCCGCAGGGCATCCCAGGATTGGCTTTCACACTCTTGGTGGCGTCGGTCACGACCAGCATGGTTTCAAGTTGGTTCGATGGCACGCCAGATGCGGCGCTGTGGTCGTTTGCGCTGCTTCCAATTCCGATGCTGGCTTTGAGCATCCTGGGCCTAATCGGTCGCGAGGGTGACGAGGATGAAGTCCGCTGGATCCGCCAGCCGCGCTTTGTTTGGGTCTATCGCATCGGTGGAATCGTCATGCTGGTGCTGACCATGAAGGTTGCTGGGGTAATCTAGCCCGATGAACCGAAACAACCTGGTCAAAATTGGCGCAATCGTCATGATCTTGAGTTTGCTGCTCTCGATTTTTGTCGGCGCGATGTCGGTTTTGGCGGCAGAGCCGGTTCAGAGCACGACTGCTGCAGTTAGCGCTGTTCAGCAAGCCCCGAACCCAGATATCGATGGCGATGGCGTGATCAACAACGAGGATCCAGATCTCGATGGTGACGGCATCGATAACGGTGTTGACCCAGATATTGACGGAGACGGTTTCGCAAACGGTGAAGATGGCAACCCAACCTCCACCAATGAAATTGATTCGGTGCCCCCAAAGGATGCCCGAGTCGAGACCACGGTTCAGTGGACCGGTGGCATCGCAGTTCTAGCAGTGCTCGGCTGGCTAGTCGCACTTCCATACATTCGTCGTCGTCGGGGAACCGCAACAAAGCGTTAAATTCTCACGCCGCCGGCCGCAACTGCCTAGGCTGAAGACATGGCCAAAGTTTTGATTTTGCACGGATGGACAAATCGTCGTCAGCCGGGTCACTGGCAACGTCACTTGGCTAGCGAATTGCGCAAACAGGGCCACATTGTCGCCTACCCGCAGTTTCCAAACACCGACCAGCCAAAGCTCGACGAATGGCAAGAGTTGCTTGCCGCCGAGCTAGACATCCTTGCCGAAATCGAAGGTGGAGAAACCATCGTGATCGGCCACTCGCTCGGGTGCATCAACTGGATTCAAGGGGCTTCAACCGGGCTAATTTCGAAGCCGGTAGACCGGGTGCTGTTGGTGGCTCCCGCTGACCCCGACGTGCTCGGTGAAGTCGAGGGACTACGGGTCGATCTCACCGACCCGGCAGTGGTCGCGGCAACCCACGGTTCAACCTCGAACCTAACCATCCTGGCCAGCGAAAAAGATAAGTGGACGCCACGTGGAATCCAGGCCACATTCGGCGAGCCCTTGGGTCTGACCCCGCTAATTATCGAGGGAGCCGGGCACCTTTCGCTTGATGACGGTTTCGGCTACTGGCAGGGCGTCATCGACTGGGTCAACGACCCGAAAGCTGACCTCACTCGACGCTAAAATCACTAGGCTGGAGGAATGAGAATTCTTTTAGTTGGTGCCGGTGGCGTCGGTGACGCAATCGTCAAAATCGCAGCATCCCGTGACTTTTACGACATCATCGTGGTCTCTGACTACGACTTCAGCCGCGCTGAAAAGAGCATCGAATGGGTGCGCAACAAGTATGGAGCCGACAAGGCGGCCAAGTTCCTAGCCGCCAAGATTGACGCGAGCAGCGCAGCTAATGTCGCCGAGCTGGCCAAGAATCACAACATCACTCACGTTTTGAACGCCGTTGAGCCTAAGTTCGTGCCAACCGTGTTCTCGGGCGCATTCACCGCCGGTGCAAACTACGTTGACATGGCGATGAGCCTGTCTGAAGCCCACGAGACCGACCCATTCCACAAGCCGGGCATCAAGCTCGGTGACTCACAGTATGCCGTGAGTGAGCAGTGGGAACGCGCCGGCAAGCTGGCCTTGGTTGGCATGGGCGTCGAGCCTGGCATGTCAAACGTCTTCGCCCGTTACGCCGCCGACAACCTATTCAGCGAAATCGACGAAATCAGCGTCAAGGATGGTGGCAGCCTCGCAGTGTTCGACGACGAGGGCAACGAGATCTTCGCGCCTTCATTCTCAATCTGGACCACCATCGAAGAGTGCCTAAACCCACCGGTCATCTACGAGCGCAACCGCGGCTGGTTCACCACCGAACCATTTAGCGAGCCAGAGATCTTCGAGTTCCCAGAGGGCATCGGCTCGGTTGAGTGCGTGAACGTTGAGCACGAAGAAGTAACCATGCTTCCGCGCCACCTCAACGCCAACCGCGTGACCTTCAAGTATGGATTGGGCAGCGAGTTCATCGGCGTGCTCAAGACCCTCCACAAGCTCGGCCTGGATGCCACCCGCCCAACCCGCGTTCGTTCGAACCAGGGCCCAGTTGACGTTTCGCCGCGCGACATGGTTGCAGCCGTGCTGCCAGACCCGGCCCACATCGGCCCGAAGATGACCGGAAAAACCTGTGCCGGTGTTCTCGTGACCGGTAAGGACAAGGATGGCAAGGACCGCGCCACCTACATCTATCACGTTGCCGACAACGCGCAGACTATGGCCGAAATCGATGCCCAGTGTGTGGTTGCCCAAACCGCGTTCAACCCTCTGATTGCCCTTGAGCTCATGGCTCGCGGCGAATGGAAGGGCGCTGGCGTAGTTGGCCCAGAGGTTTTCGACCCACAGCCGTTCCTCGACCTGATGGCTTCATCAACCGGATACAACCAGCGTTGGGTTGCTCAGGAGCGCCTTCCTGCTAGCCCACTCCGTCACCCATAATCAAATCCAAACAAAGAAAACCCCTCACCGAATGGCGAGGGGTTTTCTTCTGGAAGGGCTAGCTTCTGGCGATTGAACCGCCGCTGCGCTTGCGAGACAGTGCATCGATGGTTGCAGCTAGTGCAAGAACGCTTCCGGTAACCACGAAGCTGATACCAGCCGAAAGGCCAAGTAGACCAAGTCCGTTATCGATCATCGAGATAACCATCGCGCCGATGGCTGCGTGAACCAGGCGACCACGGCCACCGAAGAGGCTCACGCCACCAACAACTGCTGCAGCAACACCGCTAAGCACGATTGATCGACCAGCAGCCGCTTCAACTACGCCGATGCGGCTTACGTGGAATAGACCAGAAACAACAGCCAGCATCGAACAGATTACGAATGCCGAGATGCGAATCATGCCCACCTTGATACCTGCGCGTCGTGCAGCTTCAGGGTTACCGCCAACTGCGTATAGGTGACGACCGAAACGGGTTCTGTCTAGCAAGAAGGTTCCTGCGAAGATCAGCGTCACCACAATCGGAATAACAATCGGGACACCAACAATTGGCTTCACAGCGGCAGAGCGGTTCTCATTCAAGATGAAAACGATGAATGCGCCGAGTGCAGCCAGCAGAGCCGTGCGAGTTAGCAGAATCGAGAGTGGTCGAACCGCTAGACCAAGCTTGGCGCGTCGAGCGCGATCCCAAAGGCCGATTGAGAGGCTAACCACGACCATAAGCGCCAAGAGACCCCAGCCCACAACAGGTGGCAGGTTCTCATTCATGATTGCCTTGATCTCAGGCACCTCAACGCGGAACAGTCCGCCGTCGCCCAAGAGAATCAGAGCCAGGCCCTGGAATCCAAGGAAGAAAGCAAGGGTGACCACAAATGATGGCACACCGATTCTCGCTACGAACCAACCCAGGATCAAACCTACGATGGCGCCGAAAACCAAGGCGATAACCACCGCTGCAATCCAAGGCACACCAGCTTTAAGGCTCAAATACATGATGTCCATAGCAACACCAGCGGCAACACCTGCCGAAAGGTCGATCTCGGCGAGCAAGATAACGAACACCAGGGCAACAGCCAGGGTGGTCAGCTCAGCGGTCTGAACGAATAGGTTGGCGATGTTTAGCTTGGTGAAGAAGTAAGGGCTAAGTGATCCAAACAGGATAGCTAGAACACCCAAAGCTCCAACAGCAGGGAGTGCACCCATCTCACCGTTCTTTACGCGTGAGAAATAGGCGCTGATCTGCTCGCGAAGGTTTCCTTCGTGGCCGCTACCAATTGAGGTAGGAGTTAGGTTGCTCATTAGTTGTCTCCGTCGTAGCTCTTGGTGCCGGTGATGTAGCCAACTACATCGGCCTGGTTGGTGTCTATAGTGTTGATCTGCGCGACCATACGTCCTAGGTAAAGAACCGCGATGTCATCGCAGACCTTGAACACGTCCACGAGGTTGTGGCTGATGATGATGACGGCGACGCCTGAATCGGCAAGTCGACGAACTAGGTTCAGTACCTGCTCGGTCTGGGCGACACCCAGTGCTGCGGTCGGCTCATCCAGGATGACAAGCTTTGCATTGCGAAGCACTGAGCGTGCGATTGCAACGGTCTGACGCTGACCACCTGATAGCGATGAAACCTTCTGGCGAACCGACTTTACGGTGCGAACCGAGAGGCTCTGAAGGGCCTTGGTTGCCTGAAGTTCCATCTCAGACTCGTTTAGGGTCAGCTGGCTAATCTCTTCGCGACCAAGGAACATGTTCTGAACGATGTCTAGGTTTTCGCACAGAGCTAGGTCCTGGTAAACCACCTCGATGCCGATGGCACCGGCTTGGCGTGGATCATGAATGTTGATCGCTTCGCCGTTGAACTTGACGATTCCTTCGTCGTATGGCTGGACGCCCGAAAGCCCCTTGATGAGGGTTGACTTTCCTGCGCCGTTGTCACCGACCAAAGCGGTGACCTTTCCTGCGTATGCCTTCAGATCGACGCCCTTCAAGACGTCAACTGGGCCGAAACTTTTCTTAACTCCTGAGAGTTCGATTACTGGGGTATCCATTTGGATTTCCTTTTTGGCCTCGTGGGCCGAGTAGCTGGGTAGAAAGGGAGGGGACTCTGTGTCGACTGTGGGCCGACACAGAGTCCCCGGTGTTACTTAGTTATTACTTGACGCCGTTTGCTTCACAAGCAGCAGCTACGTCTGCAGTACATAGGTCAGCAACCTTTGCATCGCCAGCCGCTACTACATCCTTGACCTTGTCAGCCGTGGTTGAGATTGGGTCTAGAGCGATGAACGGGGTGCCGTCTTCTAGTGACTTGTTTGCAGATGGCTTCTCACCCTTTAGAAGAGCAATAGCTAGCTCTGAAGCAGCCTTTGCCTCGATGGTGAAAGGCTTGTAGACAGTTGCAGTCTGCTTGCCTAGAAGCACGTTCTGAAGACCAGCAACAGAAGCGTCCTGACCTGAAACAGGAACGGTTAGGCCGTTCTTGTCTAGGATCGCGATGATTGACGCTGCGTTGTTGTCGTTTGGAGCTAGAACTGCGTCGACCTTACCCTTTACAGCAGTGAATGCCTGCTCGAATAGGGTTCCAGCCTTTGCGCCATCCCAGGTACCTTCCATGGTGAAAGCAGCCTTTGCGCCAGCAGCGTCAAGAACTGACAATGCACCCTTTAGGAACATAGCTGCGTTGCCGTCAGCTGGGTCGCCTGAAGAGTAAATGATGCTTGCAGTCTTGATGTCCTTGCCAGCAGCAGCTAGACCATCAACGATCATCTGACCCTGCATCTGACCAACAACCTCGTTGTCGAACGATACGTAGTAGTCAGCGCCAGCGATTGGGCGGTCGTAAGCGATGGTTGGGATGCCCTGAGCCTTAGCCTTCTCGACTACAGCAGCGCCAGCGCCCTGGAAGTCAACAAGGATCATAACGCCACAGCCCTTTGACAACTGCTGGTCTGCAATGGTTGCAAACTTTGAGGTGTCTGACTGAGCGTTCTGGATGTCAGCTTCGTAACCAGCTTCGGTTAGAGCCTTCTCAAGAGCTGGACGGTCGCCTGGCTCCCAGCGGGTTCCGCTGTCAGCGTCAGGCAAGATTACACAAGCACGGGTGCTGGTTGAGGTACCAGCTGCACAGCCAGAGAGCATCAGCGCTGAGGCTGCTGCGACTGCAACAATCGAAATCAATGAAGTCTTCTTCATTTCTTTCCTTTCCATAATCGTTTTTGTTCACAAAATTCTCTCGGGGGTGGCCCAGGAGACAGTCCGAGGAATTCGAACTCACCTAAACTATGGCGCATTCAAATCCGAAAGAAACAAGGTTTTGACGAAGCGTTATCTATTTGTTGTTTTAGACAACAAACGTTAGAAAGAAACTCTATAGGTTATTTATAGCCATTGAGAAAGTAGTCTGAGTTTCGTGCAAAACATGCAAAGAAGCACCCGCGCTCCAAGGTTCGTCGGTCGCACCCGTGATGACGTCAGACAATTTAATTTGTCCATTGTTTTGCGCATGCTGCACTTCTCAGGGTCTGTGTCGAGATCTCAACTCACCTCAGTTTCCGGCCTAAACCGCTCCACCATTTCTGACCTTGTTTCAGAGCTA
>WLGA01000031.1 GCA_009703445.1 Actinomycetota bacterium
GATGAGGCCTGGAGCGACATTACTGTTCAGCTCAAGCGCCGTGCCGACCTGATTCCTAACCTTATCGAGACCGTGAAGGGCTATGCCACTCACGAGAGCCAGGTGTTCGAGAACGTGACTCGTGCGCGTGCCGCAACCGTCTCACCTGAGACCATGGCACACCCTGCTCTTGCTGCACAGGCTGAAAGCAACTTCAAGTCGGCCATGATGAACCTTTACGCAGTTGCTGAGGCTTACCCACAGCTACAGGCCAACCAGAACTTCCTCAGCCTTCAGGCCGAGCTAACCGACACCGAAGACAAGATCATGGCTGCTCGCCGTTTCTACAACGGTGGCGTTCGCGAGCTAAACACCAAGATCAAGCAGTTCCCGCAGGTTCTATTCGTGCGCAGCCTTGGCTTCAAGGAGCGCGAGTTCTTCGAGGTTGCCGACCTAGGCGCAATCTCAGAGCCGCCTGCAGTCAAGTTCTAAACTGGCGTCAAGCTTCTAAACGACTCAACTAAGCATCCCGAGGGGCTGAATGTATTCGGCAATCGCCGCTAATAAGCGCAATACCGTGATCATCATTGGGCTGTTCGTTGCCCTGCTAACCGGAATCTCACTTTGGTGGGGTTACACCAGTGGCAACGGCTCCAGCGCAATCTTCATCGTTGGTTTTGTGCTGCTTTACACGCTGTTCCAGTACTACGCAGCCGGCTCATTGGCCGTTGCCATGAGCGGTGCCCAGGAGATTCAGAAGAGCGACAACCCGAGACTGTGGCGCATCGTCGAAAACCTAGCCATCACCGAGGGCATGCCAATGCCGAAGGTCTACATCATCCCGGATGAGGCCCCGAACGCGTTCGCCACCGGTCGCGACCCAAAGCACGCAATCGTGGCTGCGACCACCGGCCTGCTTGCCATCATGGATGACAAGGAGCTAGAGGGCGTCATGGCTCACGAGCTAGGCCACGTGAAGAACTACGACATCCGCGTTTCGACAATCGTTTTCGGCCTGGTCAGCGCTATTGGCATTTTGGCCGACATGGCTATCCGTGCCTCGTTCTTCGCAGGAGGGCGTCGCGACAACCGAGATGACGGCGGTCTGGGCATTGCTCTACTAGCCATCGGAATCGTTGCCAGCATCGTCGCGTTCCTGATTGGGCCAATCGTTAGTGCTGCTGTTTCGCGCCAGCGCGAGTACCTAGCCGACGCAACCGGTGCCCACACCACACGCTACCCAGAGGGTCTTGCAAGCGCCCTAGAGAAGCTTGCCCAGTATGGTCGCCCGCTTCGTCGCGCTTCGTCTTCGATGGCGCACATGTACATTTCCGATCCGATCAAGCCGGGCATCACCGAGCGTTTGTTCTCGACTCACCCGCCATTGCCAGCGCGCATCAAGCGCCTCCGCGAAATCGGTTCGAGCTTCTAGCCAACTGCGCTGGTTAGTGCCGGCGCGAGGTTGCCCTTCGCGGCGATCACGGTAGCGGTGAGCCCCTGCCAGGCACTTATCTCGTTCAAGTGTTTCGCAAGGTCTCGAGCCAACCCGTCAACGGCGCTTGGCTTCACGTCCAACTCGTGCCAGGCCGACTGCACTAAGAGTTCTCGCGTCTTTCGATCACTCTTTAAGTCGATTCGCCCGACGAGGTTTCCATTCTGCAAAAGTGGCAGGGTGTAGTAGCCGTATACCCGCTTTGGCTCGGGAACATAGATCTCGATTTTGTAGTCAAAATCAAACAAGCGAATCGCCCGATCGCGGTTTCTGGTTAGCGGGTCAAAAGGGCTAAGCAACGTGACGTGGTTTGCCCTAGACAGTTGGTTTTGGGCGGCAGCGCTCTGCCAATCGCGGTGCAGGTATCCGAGGTCCTTGAAACCCTCCACTTCAACTGGTACGAGAATACCCGCGTCGGCAAGTTCTCGAACCCTCGGAGCAACGCGGTCAATCTTGAGGCGCACGAAGTCGGCCAAATCCTTTACGGTCGCAACGCCTTCGGCTTTCGCCGCACGTTCGATCAACGTTCGAAGGTTTTGGTCATAGTCGGGCTTAGGGTCAAGCATCCGGGCAAGGGTTTCTCCGGTCAAAACCTGCTCCGGCAGCGCATAACGACGGCTAAATTTGTCGCGCCCGGCCGAAACCACTTCACCAACCAAGAACATCTGCTCAAGGATCATCTTGACGTCGCTCCAGCCCCACCAAGCGCCCTTGCGTATGTTTTGGTCGTGTTCAATTTCCGAAATCGTTAGTGGGCCGCGCGTTTGAAGTTCATCGCGAATCCACTGCAGCAATTTGCCGTGTTGGGTTTGCACCATCTCCCAGCGGCGGCGCGAATAACGTCGGTCATCGGTGCCATACCGATACCAATCCATTCGGAATCGATGAAGCGGTAGGTCCTCGGTCTTCACCCAGGCAGCTTCGTGGGCCCAATACTCCATCAGTTTGGCTTGTTCACCGGTTTCGGTCAGCGGGCGAGAAGCATCATCCAGGATGGCTTTGTCGTAGGCGCCGATTCGAGAAAAGACGGGCATGTAGTGCGCACGTTCGAACACGTTGACCGAGTCGAGCTGAAGCAAACTGAGGCGATCGATCACACCCAGCGGGCCGGCCTGCTTGTCAGCGCGCGAAGGCTTCGCTGCCAAACCCTGGGCGTTCACGACCAGCGCGCGTGCGTCCTTCAAACTCAGTTGTTCAGGCATAGGTTCCACTTCTCAAACTAGACTCGTTACCAGCATAGAAACGAATGAGGTCCTGCCATGTCAAATACGGTTCCGGTTGTTGCGCCGACTCTTGAAGAGTTCGAGATTGCACACGAGAACGTGGCTCAGGTTGCCATTCAGACTCCGGTTTTGCACAGCCACTACCTATCAGAGTTGGTCGGTGCCGAGGTTTACCTAAAGTGTGAAAACCTTCAGCGAACCGGCGCATATAAGCTTCGCGGAGCCTTCAACCGCATGTCGAAACTCACTGCGGAAGAGCGCAAAAAGGGTGTTGTTGCGGCTAGTGCCGGAAACCACGCTCAGGGTGTTGCCCTCGCGGCTAAGCGACTTGGCATCAAGGCAACCATCTTCATGCCGGTCGGCGCATCGCTGCCTAAGTTTCAGGCAACCCAGAACTATGGAGCCGAAGTCGTTCTAGAAGGTGCTGTTTTCGGCGAGACCCTCAAGGCTGCCAAGGAGTATTCCGCAGCTAAGGGCGCAATCTTTATCCCGCCTTTTGACCACATCGATGTGGTAACCGGGCAGGGAACTGTAGGGCTAGAGATCCTTGATCAGGTTCCAGACGTAACCACCATCCTGGTTGCAATTGGTGGCGGAGGTTTGGCCGCCGGAGTGGCTGTGGCAGCAAAGCTGAAGGCCGCCAAGCAGGGTCGCAAGATCAAGGTCATCGGAGTTCAGGCAAAGAACGCTGCTTCATACGTTCCTTCGCTCAAGGCCGGCAAAGAGGTCGAGATCAAGACCGAGCGCACGATCGCGGATGGAATCGCTGTTGCAAAACCAGGCCACATCCCGTTTGAGCTAATCGCAAAGCACATCGACAAGGTGGTCACGGTTTCAGATGATGAAATCGCTAAGGCCATCGTGGTTTTGATGGAACGCGCCAAGCAGGTCGTTGAGCCTGCCGGTGCGGCAGCGGTTGCAGCTTTGATGTCGGGCGCCTACAAGCCAAAGGGTAAGACCGTTGCGGTTCTCTCGGGTGGAAACATCGACCCATTGTTGATGCAGAAGATCATTGGTTTTGGTCTAACCGCCTCTGAGCGCTACACCACCATCTCGGTAATGCTTCCAGATCGCCCTGGTCAGCTCGTCAAGACCGCTGAGGCGATTGCTGCGGCTCAGGGCAACGTGGTTGAGGTTTTGCACACACGCCATGGCGAAGGTCTTGAGATTGGCGAAGTCGAGCTCCGCGTGTCGGTTGAAACCATGGGTCACGAGCACCGCGAGCGCGTAATAAAGGCGCTCAAGGATGCCGGCCTGCAGCCGAGGATTACTCAGGGCTAACTAGCCGAGGAAGTTCTTAACTTCTAAGATTTCGATTTCGCGCTCTTTGCCGTTTGGTGCAAAGAACGAAACCTTGTCGCCAACCTTGGCTCCCATAATTGCGGTGCCGATTGGGCTATCCGGGCTGTAAACATCAATTTCGCTGCCCTCGGCGATTTCGGCGCTGCCCAGAAGGAACTCGAGTTCGCTGCCATTCATGTTTAGGCGAACAACGGTGCCCTGTTCAACGATGCCGTGAGACTCCTTGGCCTCACCAACAACGGCGCTGGCCAGGATGTTCTCAAGCCGAGCTGCACGAGCCTCGATTTTGCCCTGCTCTTCTTTGGCTGCGTGATAGCCACCGTTTTCCTTGAGGTCGCCTTCTTCACGCGCTTCTTGAATCTTCTTCGCGATGTCTTGACGGGCGACGGTCAAAAGGTATTCGAGCTCGCTCGCAAGGCGGTCGTATGCCTCTTGCGTGAGCCAGGTTGCTTCGGGGGTTTCAGCCATAATGTTTCTAGTTTATTTGAACCAGCAGCGGTCTACGGTTGCCGAGACGCCAAGGTCGGTTGTGTTTAGAACGGTTTCGAGGGTGGGCTTCTCGCCAAGTGATCCGGCCACGGCAAGTTCTTTGTACCCGACCACGGCATAACTGTTGTTCAAGACCTGAACCGCGCACACGCCATCCTGCTGGGATGGGTTCTCCACGGCTATAGTCATCCGAGCCTGGATGTCGTCGACGATGGTAAAGCTCTGCACCGATGCGCTGATCTTGCTCGGGGCCGCAAAGTTGATCGAAATCGACCAAACGAAAAATGCGACAACGAGACCGGCGGCCACTGAAGACCACAGAATGCGCTGATTTCTCGCCTTGGCTTTGCTGTTGCCATAGCGATTCGCGAGATAGTCGTTGGTCATCGGTTTAAGGCTATCGAAGTTAAAGCGCGATACTTAATACATGCACATTTTGCTCTCAGCGCTTCTAGCCGCGACGCCGACTCCAACTCCAACCGTTGACCCTGCCGAGACTTGGTACAGCCCGGGAACCATCGGCTTCATCATGACTTTCTTCATCACTGTTGGTGCAATCGGCCTGATCTTCGACATGGTTCGTCGCATCCGTCGCGTCCGCTACCGTGCAGAGATCGCCGAGAAGTTGGCCGCCGAGGCCAGTGTCTCAGCACAACCTGCTGCGAAGCCGGCGGCAAAGCCTGCTGCAAAGCCTGCTGTGAAACCAGCAGCGAAGCCGGCCGCAAAGGCCAAGCCAGAGCGCCCTGCGCCTCCGGCAAAACCAAAGCGCTAAGTCAGGTTTTTAGGCCCCGAATGACCCCGGGGCGGGGTTGAGTGCAATCAGGAGCGCCGCTGTCCAGTGGCAGAGGAATGCAATCACGGTAAGCGAGTGGAATATCTCGTGGAAGCCGAACTTTCCTGGGAACGGGTTTGGTCTCTTGAAGCCGTAAACCACCGCACCGATTGTGTAGCAAAGACCGCCGATGAGAATCAATGTCATCATGGTTGCATTCGCATTGAAGAAATCAACGATGTAGGCCATCGCGCCCCAGCCCATGAGCACGTAAATCGGTGTGTATAGCCAGCGTGGGGCGTGAATCCAAAAGACTCGGAACCCGATTCCTAGCAGTGCCGTGCCCCAGATGACGCTCATCAAGACAATCGCTTTTTCTTTCGGCAGCCCTAGCCAGGTAATTGGGGTGTAGCTGCCGGCGATCAGCAGAAAAATGTTCGCGTGGTCAATGCGCTTCAGCGCCATTTTGACCTTTGGGCTCCAGTTGAAGCGGTGGTAGAGCGCAGAGTTCCCGAATAACAAGAATGAACTCAGAAAAAAGACTGCGCTGGCAATCTTTGCCGGCACTCCGTCGGCGAGCGCAATCAGAACGATTCCGCCGGCAATCACAAATGGCAGAACGCCCGCGTGAATCCATCCACGCCAGGTTGGCTTTACTTCGGTCTCTCTAAATCCTTCAGAGATTGGCATGCTCATATCAAAACTCTACGCCTGCTTTTAGGGCTGAGTCCGGGTAGTAGCCTTAACAAGTGCGCAATCTGATTTATCGCCTGTATGAACGCTCGCTCGAGCGTGAGCTGGTTGCCGATGACATGCCCAAGCACGTGGCCGTCATCCTGGATGGAAATCGCCGCTGGGCAGAACGTCAGGGCGGGGCGAAGGCCAGTCACGGGCACGCAGTGGGGGCCAAGAAGACCCTCGAGTTCTTGGGTTGGTGCGATGACCTCGGTATCAATGTCGTAACCCTATATTTGCTTTCCACCGAAAATCTCAAGGGTCGCGCGGGGGATGAGCTCAAGGAGCTTCAGCACATCATTGGTCAGCTTGCAGATGACTTGGCGACCCACGGAAACTGGAAACTTCAGCTGGTTGGTGACCGGGCCAGTTTGCCGCCGGAACTGGCCGATTCGATTGCCAATGCCGAACGCCGCACTGCTGAGATTGGCGGAATGCACGTAAACCTCGCCGTGGGCTACGGAGGGCGCAAAGAGATTGCCGACGCTATGCGTTCGATCCTCAAGGAACACGCAAGCCAGGGCACTTCAATCGACGCCTTGGCCGAGTTGCTCGACCCAGACCTAATCACCAAGCACCTCTACACCAGCGGGCAGCCAGATCCGGACCTGATCATCAGAACTTCGGGGGAGCAGCGGCTATCGGGTTTCTTGCTTTGGCAGAGCGCGCAGTCGGAGTTCTACTTTGAAGAAGCGCTTTGGCCCGACTTCAGACGCGTTGACTTCTTGCGAGCTATCCGTGCGTTCGAATCAAGACATCGCAGATTCGGCGCTTAGTCAGCCCGCTTAGATTAACGAAAAGTAACGAACCTGAATTCGGGCGTGTCTAAATAACATCGTTGTAGTTCGCAGGCGTAATCTCGCCTCAAGACAACTACAGGGAGTGTTCGTGGCTAAAGAAACCGCAACCAAGCAAACCTCGTCCAAGGCGTCTGGCTCAAAGGCCGCCGCCGCTAAAACAGCCACCAAAACCTATGTGCTTGACACTTCAGTTTTGCTTTCAGACCCAAGAGCCCTGTTCAAATTTAAAGAGCAGGAAGTTGTCATTCCCATCGTTGTTATCAACGAACTTGAGAAGAAGCGCCACGACCCTGAGATTGGCTATTACGCCCGTCAGGCACTGCGCCACCTAGATGATTTGCGCATTCAGCACGAGCGTCTTGACTTCCCGATGGAGGTCGGCGAAGGTGGTCTACTTCGTGTTGAGCTGAACCACATCGACCAATCTGTTCTGCCGGCCGGTTTCCAGCTTGGCGATAACGACAGCCGCATCCTTGCAGTTGCTTTCAACCTGGCTAGCGAGGGTTGCGATGTCACGGTGGTCTCCAAGGACCTACCAATGCGCGTCAAGGCTTCTGCTCTTGGTATGGCCGCCGATGAATACCGCAACGACAACGCCAAGGACTCTGGTTGGACTGGAATTTCAGAGCTCAGCCTTTCGGGCGATGAAATGAATGACCTTTACGACACCGAGGTAATCAAGCACAAGGCCGTCGACAACCTCCCGGTGAACACCGGTCTGGTCATTTCATCCGAGCGCGGCAGCGCGCTTGGTCGCGTGGAAAAGGGCGGCAAGGTTCGCCTAGTTCGCGGAGATCGCGATGTATTCGGGGTTCACGGTCGCTCTGCCGAGCAACGTCTGGCCATCGACATGCTTCTTGACTCGGATGTTGGCATCGTGTCACTTGGCGGACGCGCAGGAACAGGCAAGTCGGCAATGGCCTTGCTCGCCGGTCTTGAGACCGTTTTGGAGCGTCGCCAGCACAAGAAGATCATCGTGTTCCGCCCAATTCTTGCAGTTGGCGGCCAGGAACTTGGCTACCTGCCAGGTTCTGAGAACGAGAAGATGAACCCTTGGGGTCAGGCAATCTTTGACACCCTGGGAGCTTTGGTTTCCAAGGAAGTTATCGAGCACATCGTTGACCGTGGTTTGCTGGAGATTTTGCCGCTGACCCACATCCGTGGTCGTTCGCTTCACGATGCATTCGTGATCGTGGACGAAGCGCAGTCGCTCGAGCGCAACACCTTGCTAACCGTGCTTTCTCGAATCGGTCAAAACGCGAAGGTTGTGCTCACTCACGATGTGGCTCAGCGCGACAACTTGCGCGTTGGGCGCCACGACGGCGTAGCGGCCGTGATTGAAGCGCTAAAGGGTCACTCGCTCTTTGCGCACGTCACCTTGACCCGCTCAGAGCGTTCGGCGATTGCTGCACTGGTCACCGACCTTCTAGACAACTAGCGATAAACGGGTCTAATCTGAAGCCATGAATTTCGAACAAGCCGATCCGGCAATCAAGAAGCTAATGGCCGAATATTTTGACCTGATGCACTTTCAGGACATGAGTCTCTTTGACAAGGTGTTCCACAAAGAGTGCGTCTTGTATGGGGCTGCAGGGGGAGTGTTGAACATCCGCCCGTTTGCCCTTTATAAAGAAGCCGTGGCGAATCGCCAGTCCCCACACGATGCAGGCAATGCCCGCAACGACCAAATCTTGATGTTCGACCAAATCTCACCGAACCTTGCTTTGGTAAAGCCTCAGCTAGAGATGTTTGGTGGCGTGATGCAGGACTATCTCAACATTGTTTTCTTGGATGGCCAGTGGATCATCATTTCAAAACTCTGGGAGAAAGTCGGCGACGTCGCATAGTCAAACTTTGCGCCGAATGGCGTGTGGAGAACCCCGGCTCAGGTCGGGGTTTTTCTTTACCCTGAGCGAATGACCTTTGACCCCCACTTCGATTTCGCTTGGCTCGGCCCGCTTTACCTTGTGGCGGTTGCATGGCCTCTGACAGTGATCGACATCCGTGAACGAAGGTTGCCAAACCGGCTCACCCTGCCAGTCTTTCCAATCACGATCTTGGGTCAGGTATTCGCGGTGTTATTGGGTGACGATGCCGGGCGAATGTTTACCTCGCTTTTGATTTCGGCGCTCGCCTTCGCGGTCGCTCTGGCTCTGAATCGTTTTGCCGGTCTGGGCATGGGAGACGTGAAACTAATCGCTGGAATCACGCTTGCTCTGGCCTGGTTCAACCCGTTTTTGCCGGCTGTCGCCATCCTGGTTGCGTTTGTTGCGGCTGGCGCGGCTTCGCTGGTGTTGCTTGCCCTCCGGAAAACAAGAATGGGCTCGAGCATTGCGCTCGGGCCATATCTGCTGCTGGGATTCCTTGTAGCACTCACATTCCAGGCAATTCCCTAACGGAAATTTTGCCCTCAACTTATCCCGTGAACGAAAAGATTGAAAAGCCCAAAGGCAAGCAAAACGAGCGCTACCGGAATGACCATAAGAGAAATCCCAAAGCCAAAACCCCAACTGCGCCCCTTTGACTTTGCGAAATCGCCCACAACGCCGGCTAAAGCAAACCAAACAATCAGAATCCCGCCGTAGGCGAAAAAATATACAAAGGGCGTCAGTAACAGAATGTTGATGAGCCAGCCGACCGGGATGCTGATAAGCCCAAAATACAAGGCAATTAGTGAAAGCGATCTCGAAGGATTGTCCGGATAGCGCCTACGAATGAAATCTATTGCGCCAACAACTACAACTGCAACAGGCAGAATCGAAAGAACCAATGCTGTTTGCGTCGCCTGGTTCATCCCATCACCCTCAATAAATGTTCATTTTTTAACGTGCCTTGCCGTTGCGCTCGGCCCATACCTGTTATTCGGTTTTGTGGTCTGTTTTATAGCCCAGGGCTGGTCATAGACAAAACGTCTAGCGCTTTGTCCAGCTGCTCCATGGTTAGCTTCTCGCCGTCGACGTAGCCAAGCTCGATGGTGGCCTCACGTACGGTGATGCTCTTGGCCACCGAGTGCTTTGCAATCTTTGCAGCCGCCTCGTAGCCGATGTACTTGTTCAGCGGGGTTACAATCGATGGGCTTGACTCAGCA
>WLGA01000032.1 GCA_009703445.1 Actinomycetota bacterium
TCGGTGTCGTGAAGCGAGGCCAAGAGGCGAATGGTGGCGGTCATAGCGTCGGGAACGGCGCCGCCATACATGCCGGAGTGAAGGGCGTGATCGAGGGTCTTTACCTCAATCACCTGGGATACCAGCCCGCGAAGGGTTGCCGTGAGCGCCGGGATGGTCTCAGACCAGTTGCCAGAGTCTGCAACCACAATGCAATCTGCCTTCAGGATGTCTTGATTCTGCTCAAGGAACGGGCGGAAAGTCGGTGAACCGGCTTCCTCCTCACCTTCGATGAACACGCTGATGCCGACCTCGAAGTCTGGTCCACAAATCTCGACCAGGGTGCGAATTGCTGCCAGGTGAGAAACGATTCCGGCCTTGTCATCTGCAGCGCCGCGACCATACATGCGGCCATCCTTGGTTACCGGCTCGAACGGGCTGGTTTCCCAAGCGGTTTCATCACCGGGAGGCTGAACATCGTGGTGGGCGTAAAGCAAAATCTGAGGCTTGCCGTTGCGGGCGGCGCGACGAGCCACGACTGCGGGTGAACCCGGCTTGCCATCTATCGAGGCACGTCGAACCTCGACGATTTCAAAAACACCTGTGTCGCGGAAAAGTTTGGCGATGGTTTCGGCGCTCAGCTCGAGATTCTTGGCATCGAAGGCCTCCCAGGCAATGCCTGGAATGCGCACCAAGTGTTCGAGTTCCTCGGTCGCGTCGTTGAAACCGGCGTCGATGAGCTTCTTTGCTCGGTCGAGTTGGGTCGGGTCAATTGAAATCTCTGGAGTCGTCATGAGAGTAATCTTAAAGTCCAACTTGGATATTGAGGAACACCGATGAGCGAAAACACTCCGACCGGCAGCAAGGGTCGACCAACTCCCCCACGCAAGCAGCAGGAAGCTGCAAACTTCAAGCCAATCGTTGGCAACAAATCTCCCGAGGCAATCAAGGCTGCGAAGGCTAAGGCCGCTGAAGAACGTCGCAAATCTCGCGAAGGGATGATGCGCGGCGAGGAGCGCTACCTGACTGTGCGCGACAAGGGCCCGCAGAAGCGTCTAGCTCGAGACTTGGTTGACTCACGCTTCACAGCCGGTCAGTTGGTAATGCCTGCCCTGTTCTTGATGATCATCATTTCTTACGCGGGCGACATGGCCACTCAGGTCTACACACTCATTGCAATGTGGGCGCTTTTCATCATCATCGCGATTGATGCTTTCTTCATTGGTCGTCGCGTAAGCGCAGCAATCGAGAAGAAGTTCGGAACGGGCAAAGTAGAAAAGGGTGTTCGCTGGTATGCGGCCATGCGTTCGATTCAGATGCGCCCAATGCGTCTTCCAAAGCCTCAGGTAAAGCGCGGCGACAAGGTCGAGTAACACCGAGAATTGCAAAGGGTGGCCACTTCTGTGGTCACCCTTTTTCAATGCCTGGATTGCGGTTAACGCGTCAAATACTTGTTGATCGCCCTGGCCCAAAACGGCCCGGCATAAACGAATCCGCTGTAGCCCTGGACGAGGGTTGCGCCAGCATCCAAGCGTTCTTGGGCTTCCTGGCCGGTTTCGATTCCACCAACCGAAACAATAGCGACCTTGCCGGCCAAACGATTCGCGAGGATGTGAAGGACTTCGATCGAGCGCTGCTTGAGCGGGGCACCGGACAAGCCACCGGCGCCGATTTCGGCTACCTTCTTGGCGTCTGCCACCAGGCCATCGCGAGAAATCGTGGTGTTGGTCGCGATTACACCCGCAAGCCCCAGCTCGAGAGCAAGATCTGCGACGGCAACAACATCCTCGTCGGCGAGATCTGGTGCAATTTTGACCAAAATCGGTTTGCCGGCCGCCTCTGCCTGAACGGCTAGGAGGATTGGGCGAAGTGATTCGACCGACTGCAGAGAACGCAACCCCGGGGTGTTTGGCGAAGAGACGTTCACGGCCACGTAATCGGCGTGACGAGAGAGCAGGCGCGCACTGGTTCGGTAGTCATCCACGGCGTTTTCAACCTCGACAACGCGTGATTTGCCGATGTTTACGCCAATAATCGGCAACCTGCTGCCGTGACGGCGCCTTAGAGCCTCTAGACGCTTGGCCACAACCTCGGCACCCTGATTGTTGAAGCCCATGCGGTTGATCAACGCTCGGTCGGCAATCAGGCGGAAAAGGCGCGGCTTCTCATTGCCGCTCTGAGCGATCGCAGTAACCGTGCCGATTTCAACGTGAGAGAAACCTAGGTCACCCAGTGCTTTGATTGCTACAGCGTTCTTATCGAAACCAGCAGCCAGGCCAAACGGAGCGTCGAAGTGCAATCCAAAAGCCTGCACCTCTCCCCTGCCGCTTCGAGAAAGTCTGGCCAATTTGGTCAACCCGATTGCTCCGGAGACCCGAATGACGAACATCACCAAGTGGTGGGCGCGCTCGGGGTCCATCCGAGCAAAGACATTTTTGAAGACGAAGCTATAAAACATGGATGGTTAGTTGCCCTCATCTTCGTGGGTGCCGCGGTTCTGCTTGAGCACTCCAATGGCCGCCTCGAAGTCTTCCAAGGTTTCCCATCCCTGATAGACGCTCGCGAAACGCATGAAGGCCACCTCGTCCAGTTTGCGCAGCGGTTCGAGTGTCGCCAAACCAACATCAAACGCATCGATTTGAGCCACGCCGCTTGAGCGAACGCTTTCTTCAACCTCTTGAGCCAGAAGGGCTAGGTCTGCATCGGAAACCGGTCTGCCCTGGCACGCTTTGCGAACACCGTTGACGATCTTGTCGCGACGGAATGGTTCGGTTACACCGCTGCGCTTGACCACGAGCAAACTCGCGGTTTCGGTCGTGCTGAAACGCATGTTGCACTCCGGGCACTGGCGGCGTCGGCGGATCGAAGACCCGTCGTCCGAGGTGCGGGAGTCGGTGACTCGAGAGTCTGGATAACGACAAAACGGACAGTGCATCTCGCCCTTTCCTACTTCTTCAATCTTGCAACGATGGCTTCGCCGTGTGCCGGCAAGCCCTCTGACTTGGCAAACTCATTCACCAGTTCGCCAATGGCGGCTAAACCGGCTTCGTCATAGTCAATCACTTGCTGAGCGCGAAGGAAACTGAGGACTCCGAGCCCCGCGCCAAACTTGGCCTGTTGCCCGGTCGGCAATACGTGGTTTGAACCAGCCATGTAGTCGCCGAGGCTGACCGGCGAATAGTCGCCCAAGAAGATTGCGCCGGCATTCGTGATCCGGGCAGCGGTGGCCTGGTTATCGACGGTGTGAATTTCGAGGTGCTCGGTGGCGTAAGCATTCGCAAATGCGATTCCGTCGCTCAGGTTGTCAACCAACACAATGGCTGATTGCTGCCCCTCGAGCGCTACCCGAACTCGTTCGGCGTGCTTGGTGCGGTCGGCGATGGCGGCGATGGCGGCCAAAACACCATCGGCAAGTTCAACAGAATCTGTAACCAAAACGGAGGCCGCTGCCTCATCGTGTTCGGCTTGACTGACCAGGTCATAGGCGATGAACTCCGCGTTCGCGCTTGAATCGGCCAGCACCAAAATCTCCGTAGTGCCTGCCTCCGAGTCAATTCCGATAGTTCCCCGAAGTGCGCGCTTAGCAGCGGCCACATAGATGTTTCCAGGACCGGTGACTAGGTTGACCGAAGTGAAATCAATTTGAGGAAGCCCGTATGCAAAGGCAGCAATCGCAGCCGGCCCGCCAACACAAAGAACTTCCTCTACTCCAAGCAAAGCTGCGGTAGCCAAAACCGTTGGGTGCGGGCGTCCACCGAAGTCCTTTTGAGCAGGGGTTGCAACAACCAGACGTGGCACACCGGCAACCTGGGCCGGAACAACATTCATGACCACGGATGATGGGTAAACGGCCTTGCCTCCGGGCACATACAAGCCAACAGAATCAACCGGTTGGTAGCGCTGGTGAACCTTTGCCCCCGGTGCCAGGTCAACCGACACTGGCTGAGGCATGGTTGCCTCTGAAACCTTGCGAACACGAATAATTGACTCTTCGATTGCGGTTCTTAGACCCGGCTCCAACTCATCCAAGGCGGTTGCGAGCTCAGATTTTGACACCCGGATAGGCCTTGGGTCGACGCCATCGCGCTCGATAGTCACGTCAACTAAAGCATCAAGACCTCGAACCTTGACATCCTCTAGCAGCCCTGAAATTTGGCCGATAGCAACGCTAATGTCGACCGAAGCACGCGGAACAGATTCGTTTACGAACTGCGAATCGAGTGACTTGCCGCGTAGATCAACGATGCGCAACTTCACCTGGCGTGACTCGGTCAATGTTCCTCCGTTTGGGTTCTAGGTAATTCTAGGCGTTGAAATGGAAACAATCCTCGGTTGGCTATTGTTGAAGCGGTTGAGACAAAGGTAGGAAATGCAGAATTTAACCCCGGAAAAAGACCCGACAGAGGCTTTGCGCGCTTCATTTAGAAGGCACGCATCGGGTGTTTCTGTAATCACTCTGGTTGACGCCGATAAGAAGCCAATTGGCTTTACGGCGACATCGATGACTTCACTGGGTGCGAATCCGCCACTGGCCAGCTTCAACGTTTCTCAGGGCTCGAGCACCTATCCGAGTCTCGCGGTGGGCAAGTATGTCGGGATCCACACGCTCGGTGCTGGCACGGTAAATCTCGCGCAACGGATGGCGGCTGACCACACCCAGCGCTTCGTTTATGACGACTGGCACGAGGGGCCTTACGGGGTTCCAGTGTTTCCGGCTGCAACTTCAATCTTGATTGCAAAAATTCGCGACATTCACAGCATCGAAAATAATGCCGTCGTGATTGTTGACATCATCGAAGGGCTTTCTGGCACCGAGGATGAAGCGCTGCTTTACTACCAGCGCAGCTACATGAAGCCTGGCGAAAAACTCTAAGAGCTAAGCGCTCAGGCAAGATGCGCCGAGCAGCACCTTGAGTTCGCCGATTAATTCGCTGCTAATTTTGACCGTCGGCTGAAGCTTGAACATTCGTTCTTGGTCGGCACTGACCAGGCGAACCTGCACTTCATCGGAGCCAGCATTGATTCGCAAGATGCGGTCTAGTTCTTCAAGCACCTCTCGAGTGGCTTCGGATTCCTGAAGCTTCAAGACCAGTGGCCCAGCCGGGCCGTCGCCGCCGCCTTCGATGGTTTCGATTGAATATGCGTTGAGGCTCTTGCCATCATCTCGCTGACTCACGCGACCTCGAACCACCACAATCTGGTCGGCCTCAAGATTCCGGCCAAACTCTTGGTAGGTCTTACCCATCAGCATGACGTTCAGTTCGCCTTCGAAGTCTTCTACGGTTACAGCGCCATACGGGTTGCCCGAAGCGCGAGCCACCTTGTGTTGAACCGAAGTGACGAGGCCGGCGATGGTTACCGTTTCGCCGTCGGCAACGGTCTCACTCGCGTGCAGGTCAGTGATTGACATTTGGCTATGACGGGCAATCTGCGCCTCACGGCCGGCGAGCGGGTGATCGCTGACGTACAGCCCAAGCATGTCTCGCTCGTAGGCGAGCTTCTCTTTCTTGGACCACTCAGGTCGATCAGGGACACTGCCGCCAAAACTGTCTTCAACTCCAGGGTCCGAATCAAATAGCGAGCCGAATAGGTCGACCTGACCTACCGCCTCGTTCTTTTTCAGCGAAGCCTGGGCATCCACGGCCTCTTCATGGATCTCGACCAAGGCGCGACGAGTGTTGCCGAGCGTGTCGAAGGCGCCAGCCTTAATGAGCGACTCGATGACTCGCTTGCTGCAAACCACGGCCGGAACCTTGCGTAGGAAGTCGTGGAAGGTGGTGAAACGGCCCTTTTCGGTGCGTGCCGTGGCGATTCCATCAACCACGTTGAGCCCGACGTTTCGCACTGCGCCAAGGCCGAATCGAATGTCCTTACCGACTGCCGAGAATGCCGCAATCGATTCGTTTACATCGGGAGCGAGCACATTGATGCCCATGCGGCGACACTCGCTCAGATAGAGACCCAGCTTGTCCTTTGAATCGCCAACCGAGGTCAACAGCGCTGCCATGTACTCGGCCGGATAGTTGGCCTTCAGATAGGCGGTCCAGTATGAAAGCACGCCGTAGGCAGCCGAGTGGGCGCGATTGAACGCGTAGTCGGCGAATGGAAGCAGGGTGTCCCAAAGTGCCTTGATGGCCTCCTCCGAGTAGCCGTTAGCCTTCATGCCGTCCGAGAAGCCCTCGTATTGCTTATCCAGCTCTTCCTTGTTCTTTTTACCCATCGCTCGACGCAAAAGGTCGGCTTTACCGAGCGTGAAACCCGCCGCCTTTTGAGCGGCAGCCATTACCTGTTCCTGATACACGATCAGGCCATAGGTAGGGTCTAGAACCTCTGAAAGCGACTCGGAAAGCTCAGGGTGAACCGAATCGACCTCTTGCAGACCGTTCTTTCGCAACGCGTAGTTCGTGTGCGAGTTCATACCCATCGGGCCTGGACGGTACAACGCGATGACCGCAGAGATGTGCTCGAAAAGGCTCGGCTTTAGCAGGCGAAGCAATGAGCGCATTGCTGTTCCATCGAGCTGGAAAACTCCGAGGGTGTCTCCGCGAGAAAGCAGTTCAAAAGTTGCTGGGTCCGAATCCAGATCCAAGTCTTCAAGCACCACGGTCTCGCCGCGGTTTGACTTTATGTTGGCCAAGGTGTCATCCAAAACCGTAAGGTTTCGGAGACCCAGGAAGTCCATCTTCAGCAGACCGAGTTTTTCACAAGGTGGCTGGTCAAACTGAGTGATGATTGCGCCATCATCTTCGCGCTTCATGATTGGGATGACATCGATCAATGGCTCGGCCGACATAATCACACCGGCAGCGTGAACACCCCATTGGCGCTTGAGGTTCTCTAGGCCTTGGGCCAGTTCAAACACCTTGGCCGAATCGTCGTCGCCCTCAATCAGGTCGCGGAAATCCTGCGCTTCTTTATAGCGCTCCGAAGTCTTTTCAATCAGGTCGTTGAGTGAGATATCGCGACCGAGAACCATCGGCGGCATAGCCTTGGTGAGCTTCTCGCCAACCGAATATGGCATCGCCAAGACTCGGCCGGCGTCCTTGAGCGCCTGTTTTGCCTTGATGGTTCCGAAGGTGACAATCTGGGCCACTCGGTCGTCGCCATACTTGTCTGACACGTAACGAATGACTTCACCGCGGCGACGGTCGTCGAAGTCGACATCGATGTCGGGCATCGAAACACGCTCAGGGTTTAGGAATCGCTCGAAAATCAGGCCGTGCTTAACCGGGTCCAGTTCGGTGATGCCTAGTGCGTAAGCCACAATCGAACCAGCCGCAGAACCACGACCAGGCCCAACACGGATGCCCTGTGCGCGCGCCCAGGCGATGAAGTCGGCGACCACGAGGAAGTAACCAGGGAAGCCCATCTGCTTGATGACTTCAACCTCGTAGGAGACCTGCTTGGCCTGAGCCACAGGGATTTCGCCCTTGTAGCGACGGTTCATGCCGGCGGCAACTTCTTGTTCAAACCAGGATGCCTCGGTCTGCCCCTCAGGAACTGGGAATCGAGGCATGAGCTCGCGTTCAACGAACTCGACGTTGCATCGCTCGGCAATCAAAAGGGTGTTGTCGCAGGCCTCTGGATAGTCGGCGAATAGCTCGCGCATTTGTTTGGCCGACTTGAGGTAAAACTCCTGGGCATCAAACTTGAAGCGGTTTGGATCCATCAGGGTCGAACCCGACTGCACGCAAAGCAGGGCCTCGTGTGCTTCGGCATCGCCGGCGTGGGTGTAGTGCAAGTCGTTGGTTGCCAGCAAAGGCATATCTAGGTCTTTGGCCAGACGAATCAGATCGCTCATGGTGCGACGTTCGATGTCCAACCCGTGGTCCATGATTTCGGCGAAATAATTCTCTTTGCCGAAGATGTCTTGGAACTCTGCAGCGGCTTTGCGCGCCTCTTCATACTGGCCAAGGCGCAGTCGAGTTTGAACCTCACCGGAAACACAGCCGGTGGTCGCGATGATGCCCTTGCCGTAGGTGTTGAGCAGCTCGCGGTCCATACGTGGCTTGAAGTAATAGCCGTCTAGCCAGGCCTTGGATGACATTCGGAACAGGTTGTACATGCCGGGAGTGTTCTCGGCAAACATCGTCATGTGGGTGTAAGCGCCACCGCCCGAAACATCGCCGTCTACATCGCCGCCATTCCCCCATCGAACGCGGGTCCGGTCTTGGCGTGCAGTGCCAGGCGACAGGTATGCCTCGATACCGATGATTGGCTTAACGCCGGCAGATTTGGCGGTCTTATAGAAATCAAAAGCGCCGTGATTGTTACCGTGGTCGCTGATTCCGATTGCCGGCATGCCTTGCGCGGTAACCTCTTGAATAAGTGGTTTGATGCGTGCAGCACCGTCCAGCATCGAGAATTCGGTGTGTACGTGAAGGTGGACGAATGAGTCTTTATCGGTGCTCATTTCACTCCCTTCATTGCACTGCCGGATGGCAACTGTATCCCAATAATTGGGCGGGGCTTAGTAGCCTCGCAGGATGTCGAGCGCCTTTGCCAAATCGGCTGGGTATTCGCTCTCAAATTCAACGGTTTCGCCCTTGGTTGGGTGAATAAAGCTCAACTTTTTGGCATGTAACCATTGACGGTCAAGATTGACCTTGGCTGCCAGCTTCGGGTCGGCACCATACATCGTGTCACCAACCAAAGGGTGGCGGAATGCCGAGAAATGAACACGGATTTGGTGGGTTCGCCCAGTCTCCAAGACAACCTCAACCAGAGACGCAGATGGAAATGCCTCGAGAGTCTCGTAATGCGTCACGGAGTGTTTTCCGTCATTCATCACGGCAAACTTGAACTCGGCCTTTGGGTGGCGACCAATCGGCGCATCGAAGGTTCCTGCCAGCGGATCAGCCAGCCCTTGAATCACAGCGTGATAGACCTTGTGCACGGCGCGGTCGCGGAACGCCTGCTTCAGGCGCGAGTATGCCACCTCAGACTTCGCCAGGGTCATTAGGCCACTGGTGCCAACATCTAGCCGCTGAACGATTCCCTGGCGCTCCTGAGCACCTGAGGTGGCTATTTGAATGCCGAGAGCGAGCAGGGCGCCCGGAACGGTTGGGCCATCCCAGCCAACCGAAGGGTGTGAGGCCACGCCGGCGGGTTTATCGATGACGATGATGTCCTCATCCTGGTAAATGATTTTGAAGTCTTCAACCTCTACCGGAACAATCTCGAGTCGGTTTTTAGGTTGCGGCAGCGTTACCTCGAGGTAGGCATCGTTCATTAGGCGGTCTGATTTAGAAACCACCTTGCCGTTTTGAGCGACTAAGCCTTCGGTGATCATGTCCGCACAGACCGAGCGGGAAAGCCCCAACAGTTTTGCAAGCCCCGCGTCTACTCGCTCGCCAGCCAAACCTTCGGGAACCGGAAGGAGCTTTGTTTCACTCATGAATTCTTGGACTTGGCTCGACCGAGCGGTGCGCCCTGCATCACTCTGATGACAACGATCACCGCGACCACAACTATTGCCATGTCGGCGATGTTGAAGATCGGAAAATTGAAAGGAATTGAGATGAAATCTACAACGTGCCCGACGCCGAACCCTGGTTCACGAAACAGACGGTCGACTAGGTTTCCAACCACTCCTCCGAGGGCGACTCCACCGGTGATTGCCCAGGCCATGGTCTCAAGCCTTGGAGCAAGCCCGATGATTACCAGAGTGGCGATCGAGGATGTGATCGCAAAAATCCAGGTAGCACCGAATCCCAGCGAAAATGCGGCTGAGTCGTTGTAAACCAGCACCAACTCGAGGAGGTCTCCCAAAACCGGAACGACCTGGCCCGGCTTTAGGTATTCAATGGCTAGAAATTTGGCAAGCTGGTCAATCGCGATGAGAAGCCAAGCCGTAACCAAGAAACCGAA
>WLGA01000033.1 GCA_009703445.1 Actinomycetota bacterium
AGAAATCCGTTAGAACAACTAGGAAGTTACCCATGAAGGCAGACATTCACCCAAAGTACGAGACCGTTGTATTCCGCGACTTGGCCTCGGGTGTAGCGTTCCTTACTCGCTCAACCGTGTCAAGCAGCAAGACCATTGAGTGGGAAGACGGCAACAGCTACCCAGTTTTCGACGTTGAAATCTCTTCAGCATCACACCCGTTCTATACCGGTAAGCAGCGCATCATGGACACCGCAGGTCGTGTCGAGCGCTTCAACGCCCGTTACAAAGGCTTTGGTGCATAAGGGATAAACCCTTATTGCACGCGGCTTCGGCGCGCAGCAAAAACTTCGGTATCTAATACATACCGCGGGACCAGGGATGTCCACACATCCTCAGGTTGAGATAGAAAAACCTCGCTTCGGCGAGGTTTTTCTTTTAACCAAATGTTTTGGTGGTCGGACTTTAGAGCTTTAGTGGCCAGCCGCGCTTGCTGGTGAAGTCAGGGTTGTTTCGACGCATGAAAGACTCGAAATCGGCATCTAGATACTCACTCCAGCCAACCTGAAGATCGTGAAGTTCGGCGGCGGTTGCCGGCAGCTCAGCTGCCCATCGACGCGCAATGGCCTGCGCAACTCGGCCTGCTGCCACTGCGTCCGCGGTGGCATTGTGGGCATCATCCAGGCTCACGTTGTAGAACTCTGCCGCGTTTTCGAGACGGCGCTTGCCCTTACGGAACTTGTCCTTGAACTTATCGATCACCAGCGGGTCGATGATTGGGCCTGGATCGGATAGGGGAGTCAGGCCGTGACGAAGTGCTTCGAAATGCAAAATGGTGAAGTCGTATGGAGCGTTGTAGGCAACAACCGGCAGACCGCGCTCAAAGAAGCCACGCAGGGTCTCTAAGAGTTCAGAAACCACTTCGGCGGCCGGGCGGCCATCGCGGCGCGCAATTTCGGTGGTCACACCGTGTACATCGCTTGCCGGAGTTGGAATTTCGATAACCGGGTCGGCTAGCCACTCGACATCCTTGCCAACAATCTGCCCGGCAGCGTCAAGCTCAACGGCGCAGGCCGTCACGATTCGAGCATCGGTGAGGTCCAACCCTGTGGTCTCTAGGTCGAAAACGGCAATGTTTTGCGCCCAAACAGGCAGGTCGGGAGTGAAGTCGAAGGTCAGTTGCTGATCGGTCATAACTAAAGGCTATTGACTACTAGCGACAAAGCCCCGCGCCACGAGCAACCTCGAGAGCGGCTTTCGACAAATTCATGCTGAAAATGTGGAGGCCGGGCGCCCCGGCATCGACCAAATCGCGGGCTAGTTTGATCGAATATTCCATGCCAATGACGCGAGCCTCTGCATCGGAGCCAGCGTTCTCAAGCTCCTTCAACAGTTCAACTGGAATCGCGGCACCGCTCATTTCGGCCATACGAAGCACCTTGGCGGCGTTACCAACGGGCATCAAACCCGGGATGATTGGCATGGTCGCACCGGCGATTTTGGCGCTCGAAACCAAATCGGTGTACGCGTCAACGGTGAAAAACAGCTGGGTCATCGCGTATGTGGCTCCAGCAGATTGCTTCATCTCAAGCACCATTGAGTCGTGTTCCATGTGGGGAGACTCTGGGTGAACCTCAGGGAAAGCCGCAACGCCAACCTCAAGGTTTGAAGTTTGACGAACCAGGTGAACCAACTCGAGGGCACTCTTTAGCTCTCCGGTTTTCAAAGCATCCGGGTTGTCCTGAGGGGCATCGCCGCGCAGAGCGAGGATGGAGTGAACGCCAGCATCTTCGAAACGGCTGATGGTCTCTGCTGTGCTCGCACGAGAGCCGCCAACACAGGTGAGGTGGCCAATGGTCATTACATCCCTGGCCATCCGTTCAACAACGGCAAGCGAAGTTTCACGGTTCGAGCCACCGGCGCCATACGTGACCGAAATGAAGTCAGGGGAGACTTCCATCAGGGCGTCAAAGGAGCGCCACAATTGATCGGCCGCCTCCTCTTGATTCCGAGGCGGGAAAAACTCAAATGAAAGCGAAGGCTCCTGCCGGCCCGAGCGCGTGCCAAGGGCTTCGGTAACCGTCTCAAACGGACCGGCCGAGGTCTTACGTAGCAAAGGGCAAACAGGCATTAGATAAGTATATTCCAAGCCCCGACAGGATTGCGCCTCGGGTAGACTTGAAGCCTATGTTTACCCCTCGCTCGCAGCAGCTTCTTGACGCCATTAAAACCCGTGTAGTCGTAGCCGATGGCGCCATGGGAACCATGATTCAAGACGCCAGCCCGACCATGGATGACTTCCAAAACTACGAGGGCTGCAACGAGATTTTGAATGTCACCCGTCCTGACATCATCAGCAGCATTCACGCTCAGTATTTGAAGGCTGGCGCAGAGGCTATCGAAACCAACACCTTCGGAGCTAACTTCGCAAACCTGGCTGAATACGGCATCGAAGATCGAATCGAAGAGCTTGCTCTTGCCGGTGCTCAGGTTGCAAGACAGGTAGCCGATGATTTCAGCACGGATGAAAAGCCGCGCTACGTTTTGGGCTCGGTTGGCCCCGGCACCAAACTGCCCAGCCTCGGCCACGAGAAGTTTTCGGTTCTGCGAGACGCCTACCAGAAGCAAACTGTCGGGCTTTTGAACGGTGGCGTTGATGCCATCTTGATCGAAACCGCTCAGGACCTCTTGCAGGCCAAGAGTGCTGTGATTGGTGCAAAGCGCGCCATGAAGTCACTCGAGGTTTACGTGCCGATCATCGTCTCGGTGACCATCGAAACCACCGGAACCATGCTTCTGGGCTCTGAAATCGGTGCGGCACTCACCGCTTTGAGTGCTCTCGGAATTGATTCCATCGGCTTGAACTGCGCCACCGGACCAACCGAAATGAGCGAACACCTTCGCTACCTATCGAAGTATTCAAACCTTCCGGTTACCGTCATGCCAAACGCCGGTCTGCCAATCCTGGGCCCTCACGGCGCTCACTATCCGCTATCGCCAGTCGAGCTCGCGACCGCTCAACTCCAGTTCGTCAACGATTACGGCGCCGGTCTGGTCGGTGGTTGCTGCGGTACCACGCCAGCACACATCCAAGCCGTGGCCGATGCCGTGGCTGGCAAAAAGCCTGCCCGCCCGACCCTAATCGTCGAGCCTGGCCTTGCCAGCCTCTACCAGCACCAGCCTTTCGACCAGACCATGACCTACCTTTCGATCGGTGAGCGCACCAACGCCAACGGATCAAAGGCTTTCCGTGAGGCGATGCTCGAAGAAAACTGGGAAGAGTGCCTTGAGATTGCTCGCTCTCAGACTCGTGAAGGTGCCCACCTGTTGGACGTCTGTGTCGACTATGTCGGCCGCGACGGAGTTCGCGATGCACGCGAGCTCGTTAGCCGCCTCGCGACTGCAACGACTTTGCCTCTTGTCCTTGACTCGACCGAACCAGCAGTTCTAGAGGCTGGCCTCGAGTGCATGGGCGGCCGCGCCATGATCAACTCGGTGAACTACGAGGATGGCGATGGCCCAACCTCGCGCTTCGCACGAATCATGCCTTTGGTCGTCGAGCACGGTGCCGCCGTGGTTGCTCTAACCATCGACGAAGAGGGCCAGGCTCGAACTGCTGAGACCAAGTTTGCAATCGCAGACCGACTGATCAAGGACTTGACCCAAAACTGGGGAATGAACCTCGTCGACATCACCGTCGACACTCTTACCTTCCCGATTGCTACCGGCCAGGATGAAACCCGCCGCGATGGCATCGAAACCATTGAGGCGATTCGCCGCCTCAACGCCGCTCACCCCGGAGTGCAGAGCACCCTGGGCATTTCAAACATTTCATTCGGCCTTAGCCCTGCCGCTCGCCACGTACTGAACTCTGTCTTCTTGCACGAATGTGTTCAAGCCGGTTTGACCAGCGCGATCGTTCACGCAGCACGCATCATGCCTCTGAACCAGATCCCTCAAGAGCAGCTCGATGCCGCGATGGGTCTGATCTACGACAAGCGTGAGTATGACGCCGAAGGAAACGTCAGCTATGACCCTTTGACCCATTTCCTCGACGTATTCAGCGGAGTTGACTCAAAGGCAGCTCGCCAGTCACGCGCGGAAGAGTTGGCAGCAATGCCGCTCAACGAGCGTCTCCAGCGTCGCATCATCGACGGCGAGAAGAAGGGCCTTGAGCCAGACCTCGACGAGGCAATGGCCAACGGCATGAAGGCCTTGCAAATCATCAACGACCACCTGCTTGAGGGCATGAAGGTCGTTGGTGAGCTATTCGGCAAGGGCGAGATGCAGTTGCCTTTCGTTCTTCAGTCGGCCGAAGTCATGAAGGCTGCAGTAGCCCACCTCGAGCCTTTCATCGAAAAGACCGAGGATGAAGGCAAGGGCCGAATTCTTCTTGCTACCGTTCGCGGTGACGTGCACGACATCGGTAAGAACTTGGTCGACATCATTCTCAGCAACAACGGCTTCGAAACCGTCAACATCGGCATCAAGCAGCCGATCAACGCCATCCTTGACGCAGCCGAAGAACACAATGTAGACGTCATCGGCCTCAGCGGCCTGCTGGTGAAATCGACCCAAATCATGAAGGAAAACCTCGAAGAGATGAACCTTCGCGGGGTTGCCGAGCGTTGGCCGGTCATCCTTGGCGGTGCCGCTCTCACTCGCAGTTTCGTCGAACAAGACCTTGCCGAAATTTTTGACGGAGAAGTCCGTTATGCACGCGATGCCTTCGAAGGCCTGCGTCTCATGGACGCGCTGGTAAAGATCAAGCGCGGAGACACCTCAGTGACCCTTCCGCCGCTCAAGAAGCGCATCGTCAAGCCGGTTAGCAAGCTTGTGCACACAGTTCCTGACATGATGCCGACCCGCTCGGATGTGGCCAGCGACAACAGCATTCCGACCCCGCCATTCTGGGGTTCTCGAGTCGTCAAGGGCATCCCGCTTCGCGACTACGCGTCTTTCTTGGATGAGCGCGCCACATTCATGGGCCAGTGGGGTTTGAAGCCTTCCCGTGCCGAAGACGGCGCGAGCTACGAAGAGCTCGTCGAAACCGAGGGTCGCCCGCGTCTCCGAGCTTGGATGGACCGCGTCCAAACCGAAGGCCTTCTAGAAGCGGCAGTCGCTTACGGTTACTTCCCAGCGGTCTCTGACGGTGATGACCTAGTTATTCTTCACCACGGGCCTGACGGAGCCACAGATGGCGGCTCAGGCGGCGAGCCAGGCACCGAGCGCATGCGCTTCAAATTCCCTCGCCAGGCACGCGATCGACACCTGTGTTTGAGTGACTTTGTCGCCTCGAAGGAGAGCGGCAAGATCGACGTTGTGCCATTCCAACTCGTGACCATGGGAAACCGGGTTTCTGAAGTGGCAAACGAGATTTATGCGAAGAATGAATATCGCGAATATCTAGAGTTGCACGGCCTTTCGGTTCAGCTAACCGAGGCTTTGGCAGAGTTCTGGCACGCACGAGTTCGAGAGGAACTTGGCTTCTCGTCCGAGGACCCAAACGAAGTTGAAGGGCTATTCAAACTCGACTATCGAGGTGCTCGTTACTCATTTGGTTACCCGGCCTGCCCGGAACTCGAAGACCGCGTGAAGCTCGTCGAATTGCTCAAGCCTGAACTCATCGGCGTAACGCTCTCCGAAGAGCTCCAGCTTCACCCTGAGCAGTCAACCGACGCCATGGTGCTGCATCACCCAGAGGCTAAATACTTCTCGGTCTAACCGAAGGCTAGCGATGGTGCTCTACTCGGAAGAATTGGCGAAGACCGCACTAGCGCGCTCAGAGGCACGTGAAGCGATCATCGCGGACACCGCAACGCGCTACTGGTTTTACCCTGCTACCAAGGATGACGCTCAAACGCTGATTTTCATCCATGGTTATCGGGGTAATCACCACGGGTTGGAAGCCATCGCCGGCGCTTTGCCCGATTTCAATATTTTGATTCCAGATCTACCGGGATTCGGAAAATCGGCTCCATTCGCCGGTCAGCACAGCGTCGAAGCGTATGTGTCCTGGCTAAACGAACTTGTGCGTCATGTCGTGAGCGAGCAAAAGCTAAGCGCTAAGCCGGTGCTAGTCGGGCATAGCTTCGGCAGCATCATCTCGGCCGCATTCGCTGCGCAATCAACTGCGATTTCGCACTTGGTTTTGATCAACCCGGTTTCGGCGCCGGCGTTGGAGGGCCCTAAAGCGATCCTGACCCAGCTGGTGCGACTGATGTTTTGGCTCAGCGGATCACTTCCACTAAAGCCTGGTCTGGCGATGTTGAAGAGCTGGCCTATGGTTCGGGGCATGAGCATCGTGATGACCAAGAGTTGGAACCGAAACCTGCGCCAGTGGGTTCACGCGCAGCACGACGCAAACTTCAACGACTTTGCCAACCGCACCGTGGCGATTGAGGGTTACAACGCATCCATTTCTCATAATGTTGGCGAATATGCGCCGTCATTCAAAGTGCCGACCACTTTGATCATCGGAGCCAAAGACGATATCACCAGCGTGAAACAGCAAGAGGCTATGGCTGCAACCATCCCGGTGAACTGGACTCTTACTAACTTGGCAGGCGTGGGACACTTGACCCACTACGAAATGCCTTTCGAAGTAGCCTCGGCGATTCGAGCCGATCTCGAAGGAGAGCAGGGGAGTGTGACCGATTGAAAACCGACCACATTTTCTTCGATGCCCGATTCATTAGATACGACCACCACGATGGCATCAGCCGTTTTTCGGCTGGTCTTTTTGCTGCGCTAAACCGTCGCACAAAAGTTACCGCGATAATCAGCGACACCCGTCAGCTACTTAAGTTGCCGCGCGGTTGCGACTACGTCCTTGCGAACGACCCAACCTCTATTCGTGAACTCCTTATTGCGCCAAAACTGAA
This sequence comes from Actinomycetota bacterium, assembly GCA_009703445.1. Lineage (GTDB taxonomy): Bacteria > Actinomycetota > Actinomycetes > Actinomycetales > Microbacteriaceae > Rhodoluna. Next base: position 6,864 of record WLGA01000033.1, read on the forward strand.
TCGAGCCGGTGCCAGCGTGGTCTTCTCACCGATGCAGACCATGGGTTCTTGGTTTAGGCGCTACAAGCTGATTCTCACTCTGCACGACTTGATTTATTACCGTCACCCGGCGCCGCCACCGGAGTTCAACTGGTTGATCAGAACCGGATGGCGCCTATTTCACATGGTTTATTGGCCGCAGCGGGTCTTTCTGAATCGTGCCGATGCAGTGGCGACCGTCTCCAAGACGTCTAAGCGGTTAATGCTTCAGCACAAACTGACCAAGCGTCCGGTTTCCGTCATCTACAACGCAGCGGGAACCTTCACCGATGATCAAGCCAACCGAGCCCCAAAGGTTCGCCCTCGCAGCGCTCAGCGCCTGGTCTACATGGGTTCATTCATGGACTACAAGAACGTTGAAGTGTTGATCGACGGCATGCAACACCTACCCGAGTATGAGCTGCACTTGCTGAGCCGAATCAAACCCGAGCGCAAGGCTGAGCTAGAGGCACGAGTCCGTGAGGGATTTGGAAAGGTCATTTTTCACAACGGTGTTTCCGAAGATGAATATCACAAGCAGCTAGACCAGGCCGTGGCTTTGGTGACGGGTTCACGCGACGAAGGCTTCGGCATTCCGTTGATCGAATCGATGTCTCGTGGAGTTCCTGTAGTCGTATCGGACATAGAAATTTTCCGTGAAATCGGTGGCGAAATCGCACTGTTTTTCGATCAAGAAGACCCTGCGGACTTCGCCAATCAAGTGCGAATGCTCGAATCAAACCCGGTATGGGTTGAACGAGGAACAGCTTCTCGCAAGCACGCTGAGCAGTTCAACTGGGATCGCTCCGCAGGTGACTTGATCGAGATGATTTCTCGCCTCTAGTGGCTTAAAGTTTGAGGCCTGTAGCTCGCGATAGACCAGCCAGACTCTGGGCTGTGCTCAAAGATGCTCAGGCAGGCATTGCCAAGGCGTTCGCCCTCGCGAGGGTACTCACCCTTGCTAACCAAGCGCAGCAGTGTCCTAATCAGCGCACCGTGTGACACGGTGAGCACACGTTTTCCTTCGTGGTGATCCAACAGTCGCTGGAGCAGAATCCAGGCACGGGCTTCCAATTGCTCAAGAGTTTCACCGCCCGGGACGTGATTGGTGTCGTTGTATTTGGTTTTCCACTCTTCGTGAGACAAGCCCTCGGCCTCGCCGAAAGACCTTTCCAGCAAAAGCTCTTCGATAGAGACACCAGAGATGCCGATGGCTTCACCGACCATAACGGCGGTGTCTCGGGCCCGGGAGAGGGGAGAGGAAAGGATTAGATCCCAAGCCTGACCATCGACGGCAGATTTTGCAATAACCTGGCCCGCGATCTGCGCCTGTTCGATGCCGGTCTCGTTCAGCGGGATATCCGTGACACCTTGAAGTCGGAAGTCAATATTCCAGTTAGTCTGCCCGTGGCGAAGCAGGCCGATGACAGTCTTAGTCAATGAATAGCCTCTCGAGAACCAACGAGGTGTTGGCCTCAATCTTTGCGGTCGCAAGCTCATCCGCCTTGGTTTCGCCGATGTTCACAATCACGATTACTTTGCCTGCGCGGGCGGCACGACGGGCAAATCGGAGCCCGGAATTCACCGTTAGTGAAGTGCCTGCGACGAGAAGCGCCTCAGCCTGATCAAGTTTTGCCATCGCGAACTCAACTCGCGACTGCGGCACGGATTCACCGAAGAAGACAACGTCCGGTTTCAAAACGCCATCGCAAATAGGGCAAACAGGGATGCGGAAATCGGCCGCAGCCTCGAGCTCGGCATCGCCATCCGGGGTGAATTCGTGGCTGGCATCTTTCTCGATGCTTGGGTTTAGTTCCTGGAGGAGTTCATCCATGCGAACTCGACTCATGGTTGCACCACATTTCATGCAACGAACGGTGTCGAGGCGACCGTGGAGGTCGATGACGTTCTTGGAGCCAGCGGCCTGATGCAAAGCATCGACATTTTGAGTGATGATGTTCTGCACCTGACCGAGGCTTTCGGCCGCGGCGAGCGCGAAGTGCCCGCCATTTGGTTTGGCGTCGGCAATTCGACTCCAACCGACATAACTGCGCGCCCAGTAACGAATTTGGGCCTGTTGCGAGCCCATGAATGTATCAAAGGTCATTGGGTGGCGGGCGACTCGACCTTGACCGCGATAGTCGGGGATCCCGGAATCCGTGCTGATTCCCGCACCGGTCAGCGCAATCACCAGTTTGCCGGCGAGTTTCTCGCGAGCGTACTCAACGCTGTAAAGAGCTGCTGCGCTGAGCGAGTCGGTGTTTTCCATCACCTCAAGTCTAACTTTTCTGCGTCACACCTCGTTCTGTCGTGGCAGGATAAGTCTTTGAGCGCTAGGAGGCCCGATGATCAAATACCTTGGGTCCAAGCGCACCCTGATTCCGGTTCTGAGCCAGCTTGGCCAGGCCTCGGGCGCGAAGACGGCTCTAGACCTGTTCACCGGAACCACACGGGTGGCACAAGCGTTCAAGAAACTGGGTATGACCGTCACTGCCTCTGACGTGGCCTCATACGCCGAATGTTTCGGCAAGACTTGGATCGAGCTCGACAGCGAAGCCGTAAACCGAGGCGAATTGGCCGAGGCGCTTGCCGAACTCGAGTCCCTTCCTGGGAAAGAGGGTTACTTCACCCAAAAGTTTTGCGTTGAGGCGCGTTACTTCCAACCAAAGAATGGCGAACGCGTAGACGCTATTCGCGAGCGCATTGAAACCGATTATCGCGATTCTTGGATGTACTACCCGCTGCTCACCAGCCTCATCCTCGGCGCCGATCGAGTCGACAGCACCACGGGCATTCAGATGGCTTTCTTGAAAGGCTGGGCTAGTCGCTCCGGCAACCGCCTCGAATTGCGCGACCCGGAACTGCTACCGGGTGTCGGTCGGTCGATCAGGGGAGACGCACTGGAGATAGTCAAGGACCTTCCA
>WLGA01000034.1 GCA_009703445.1 Actinomycetota bacterium
CAGACCCTGCCGCTATCTACCTACCTGTTCTATGGAACCTACGCGACTGAGTATGGTCAGGCAATGGCGGGTCTAGTTCTCGCGGTTATCCCGATCGTGATCTTCTACCTAGTTCTACAGCGTCAGTTCATCTCTGGTATCTCTTCAGGTGCTGTGAAGTAAAGACTGCATCAAACGAAAAGACCCGGCCTCTCGAAAGTGGCCGGGTCTTTTCTTTAGCTTATCTAGCGCAGGTATGGCCTGAGCTCTACCTTGCGGTTGCACGCCTTAGAACCTGCGGCGGCAAGCGCCAGGGCTTCATCCTGGTCGGCTGCATTGATCAACCAGAAGCCGCTGTAGTGCTCTTTCTCGTTGTAGAGCGAACCTGCGGAGACCAGCCCAGCGTCATTGCGGTTGTCTAGAACTGTGGCCTGAGTGCCGTGATGGATGCCGCCAGCCGTGATCCAGTGGCCGTTTGCTTCGAGCATTTCGTTGAACGCATCGATGTGCGCCATCTCGTCTGGTCCAGCAATTGCGTTGTTGTCGTCGATGACAAAAATAAGAAACTTCATGGGGACATTATCTACCCACTTCAGGGCTCTCCAAGGTCTTCGTTATTTGTTCGTCTAAACGAACTTACCTCGGACAATCTGATAGCCACTTTCTAGACTTAAAGGCTGACTAGGGGTGCAACGACTCCAGCAATATCGCCATCAGAGGGAGTGTTGATGTTCGCAAAGCAGCGTTCGTTTTTCAGCGCTCTCATGGCTGCTGCGCTAACGTTTGCCCTCAGTTTCTCTGGGGTAATCTTTGGAGCCACCCCAGCACAAGCTGGAACTATGACCAACCAGACCTACGTCGGTTGGATTGGTGGAAGCGGCGGAAGCTTCGCTGGAAATGTTGACTGCGCAACCGGCTCAGTTCTAACTGGAATTCGTTCCGCGACCAGCGGCAACAGTGTGTTCTTGGGAATCGAGTGTCGCGAGATTCTCTCGACCGGTGACTTGGGTGCCGTAACCCGCACTTCGGGTGCGGGTGGAGTTTTCAACCAGTGTCCAACCGGCATGGCGGCGGTAGGTCTCTATGTAAACGGAAGCAACTCTCCGCAAAACATCGGTGTCCGTTGCCAGACACCACCGAATAAATTGGATGCCGTTCAGAGCGTAGGTCCGTCGTCGGGCTCTCTGGCCAAAGAGGTTCTGTGCGCAACTAACGGATTTGTAAACCGCACTTACCTGCACTCGGGTGCCTGGTTCGACGGATTCATGGTCGGTTGCAGTTTGCTAGATGGCTACCCATCTGCTGTCGTTGCTGGCACGACTGGCGTCCCAACCGGTTCAACCAGCCCTGGATCGGTTCTTACCAGCGCAACCACATTCTTAGGTTTGCCTACTCCGACACTTTCATACACCTGGGAGCGTTCGACTTCTCAGAGCGGCCCTTGGAGCGCCGTCGCCGGAGCTACCAGCTCGACCTTCACACCACAGCTCGCTGACCTTGGCTTTTACTTCCGAACGGTCGTAACTGGTTCAAACATCGTCAACAGTCTTCCGACGAGCGCAACATCAACATCTGGGGCAACCTCGATTGTTCAGCTGGCAACCCCGGGTCTACCCAACCTTCAGACTGCATCTGACAGTGGCACTGCGACTGCAGATAACGAAACCTCAGACAACACACCGACATTTGACCTGACTGGTTTGACCGCAGGCGCCTCGCTAACAGTTACGGCAACGCGTTCGACGCCTACCGCTCTAACCAGCAGCTGCACCCTCACCGAATCGCAGGTGACATCTAGCTCGGCATCATGCACATTGCCAACACTGGCCGATGGAAACTGGTCGGTTACTGCTGTCCAGAACAGCACCACCTTCCAGTCGAGCCCCTCCGCAGTCTTGAATCTCAAAGTCGACACAGTGGCACCAGCTGTCAGTTCGATTGCGATCACCCCGGATTTGGCAGTCGACAAAAAAGTGCGGGTTACGCTGACGTTCTCCGAGTCAATCGATGTGGTTGATTCAACCAAGATCCTGCTTGGCAGCACCGGCACCTGGACCAAGTCGAACCCGACCGTTTCAGGAACCACTTATTCGTTCGACGTGGTCTACACAACTCTTATCAACGATGACATCACCGTCGCAGTGGGAGTAGGTGCAGCCACCGACGTTGCCGGCAACGCGCAGACCGCCGCTCGCACTTTCTTCGAGCAGGTCAACACCGTCAACCCAAGCGCAAGTTATGCCGTCGCACCGGCCCGTTTAGGCTCGGCTTCAACTGCGACCACGCTGACCCTGAACTTCACTCGGCCGGTGTGGGGTCTAACCACAGCGGACTTCACCTGGCCGGTTACCAATGGCGCAAGCTGTAGCCTCTCGAGTGTCACACCTTCATCTGGCCCGGCCAGCACATACACGCTCGCTGCAACTTGCACCGGTGCCGGAACCAGCACCCTGCGCCTCGCCGCGAATGCAGTTAAGGACTTCGCTTCGGTTGCAGGCCCAGCAGCTGCCTTTGACCTATCCGTGATTCGTGACACCACTGCACCGACCATCTCTGCGATCAGCAGCAACGTGGTTGGATCACGCGTTGACTACACGGTCACATTCAGCGAAGAACTATTGCAGTTCCCAGCTAGCGCAATCTCAACCGCCGGAGCGACCACTGCAACTGGGACTGGATCCTGGACGGCCACGACCCCGGCACGAGTAGGCACCACGAACCAGTGGACATTCTCGGTCAGCAACTCGAGCGCCATCAACGGTGTTTACAAACCTTCATTCACCGTCGGTGGAAACATCAAGGACCTAAGCGGTAACTCACTCACCGTCGACCCAACCATCACGAACGCGACAATCGTTCGCCTGCCAACTTTCGTGATTGGATCGTTGGCCACTCCGAACTCGGCAGCAATAGCGCTTGCGCCAAACTTCGACCTAAGCCTTTACGGCGGCAAGATGCACGGAATCAAGATCACCAACCTTGATTGGAGCACTAGCGGAACCACCAAGGATACCTTCAGCGCATCTCTGAACTCCGCCAACATGGGTGGAAGCGTTACGACAAACACCAGCAACGGCACCATTGAGATTCTGGCGCCGAACGCCACCGAAGCCCAATGGGACACCGCTATTCGCGCAATCCAGTTTGATGCTGGTTCGAACTCCGGTACACGTCGCTTCGAGTTCCACCTCCGCCCAATCTCGGGTTACATCTATGCCAACGAGCACTACCTGATCCTCTCCTCTGCAACCTCTCTGTTGCCGGCAGCCCTCACAGCCGCTTCGAGCTCAACCTACGCGGGTCTCCAGGGGTACCTGGCAACTATCACTTCGGCTGAAGAAGATGCGTGGTCGATGACCATTGCAACTGCGGCTTGGATTAGCGGTTCGGATGCCGCAGTCGAAGGAACTTGGATTCACACTGCCGGCCCTGAACTCGGTCAAACTCTCTCACCTACTTTCTGGGACAACCCTCCTCAGCAGCCAGACAATGCTGCAGAAGATTGCCTGATTGCTTATGCAAGCGCGGGCTATTCCGGCTGGCACGACGTGATGTGTAACCTCACCCAGTACTACATCACCGAATACGGAGGCACAGCGGGAGACCCATCCGTGCCATCAATGAAGGCAACCGCTTCGACCACAATTGATGCCGTCGGTCCAGACGTCACGACTGTTCGTTCGAGCACCGCTAACGGCACCTACATAGCCGGCGAAACCATTTCGATTCAAGTCAACTTGGATGAGGCGACCGTGGTTGCCGGAGGCACTCCGCGAATCAAGTTGAACACCAGCCCAACCGTTCGCTATGCAACTTATGCTTCTGGCTCGGGCAGCTCGACGCTGACTTTCAACTACACGATTCAGGCTGGCGACACCGCCGCGGACCTCAACTATTTCGACACAGCATCTCTCGAACTGAATGGTGCAACCCTCAAGGATGCCGCCGGAAACAGCGCGACAATCACACTCGACGCCACCAACGCCGCATCTTCGCTCGCATCCGCATCCGCGATTGTGATCGATGCCGACCTGTTCATCGCGCCAACCTTCTCACTAGGCACCCTTCCGGGAATCGGCCCTAACCCAACTCCGATTGCACCAAACTTCAACTTGACCACTCGCGGTGCACAGCCGTTCGGTATTTTGATCACGAACAACTCCTACGATGGGGCGGCATCAGTTGTGGATGCGTTCGTGCTCAACCCGGTGCCGGCTGGTGTGACCGTAGTTGCCAACGGCTCGGGTGAAATCGAGCTCTACGGCACCACCCTCACAGAAGCGCAGTGGGAAGCAGCAATTCGAGCCATCCAGTTCGACGCAGGATCGTCTGGTGCGACGCCTAATCTGACGTTCCACCTGCGCCCGGTGAAGGCCTATGACTATGAGACTGGTCACGCCTATAAGCAGGTCGCTGCATCACTTTTTACCACCGCTGATGCGATGGTTGCAGCGCCAACTCACACGCTGGCAGGCTTCACGGGATACCTCGCAACTCCAACCACGGCAGTCGAAACAGGTGTCTTGGTTGACTCTGGCATGACGCGCTCCGGCACCCAGATGATCGTTGCCCTTCAGAAACAAGCTTCAGGTTCCACACTCGTGAAGACCATGGCTCCTGCCGGTCAGGTTGGCAACATTGCCTATTCAAACTGGAGTTCCGGCGAACCTAACGTCAACAGCGACATGTTCGTACACGTTTATGGTGATGGAACCTGGAATGACTTCAACGGCAATGCAGGAATTTCCTGGGGTTACATCGTCGAGTTCGGTGGCACGACATCGGGCAGCAACTTCTTGTCAACAATGACCGAATCGGTCAACTACGTTTCAGACCTCACCGGTCCTGCGGTAACCAACGTCTCGGCGATCACCGCGAACGGCACGTTCGTAGCTGGTGACCAGATTCAGATTCGCGTTCGCTTTGACGATGCGTTGACAGTCTCGGGAACCCCGCGCCTGAGCCTAAACATGGGTTCAAACATCCGCACCGCCGACTGCGTCGCGGGCACTCCGACCACCGACCTGGTCTGTTCATACACCGTCGCTCAGGGCGACACCTCAGCCGACCTCAGCTATTCAAGCGTCAATGCTCTCGCGCTAAATGGCGGTTCGATTACCGACTCAGCTAGCAACCCGTCGCGCCTCACGTTGCCGACGATTGGTGCGATCGGGTCGCTCTCACGCAACTCTGCCTTGGTGGTAAACGGCAACCTAAACGTTCTGACTCTGACCGCGCCTTCTGCAACGGACACTGACCGCAACCTTGTCTTCACGCTGACCTCATCCCTGCCTGTTGACTGCAACACTTTGTCTGTCACTAATGGTGTCGACTTCAACTTCACCGGCATTGATTCGATCTCTAGCATTGTGGCCTCGGTCAACAACAAGACCTGCACGATTAATGCTGTTTCTTCGGTTTTGGCTGGCCAGTATGGAACCAGCGCGATAACCAAGGCTTCGACGTTCTCGATCGACGATCTTCAGGTGAGCCCAGTGGCCACCACTGACCTGACCGTGACTGCTGCTAACATCGCGGTTGAGGTTCCGGCTGCTTCTGGGCAAGGTGTGGTCAACCGCCGTGCAATTTCAGGAACCCCTAGAACCACTTTCACTAAGGTCGCGCCGCCTACCGTCTTCGACGCCTTGAGCGTGGCTGCTAAGAACGCCCTCGTCGCGAGCAACATCATCAGTGCCGTGAACACCGCCCCGATTGCCGAAATCGAGGGTGACTTCTCTCAGGCAACTTCGCGCGTGGATGCCAAGAAGAAGGAGCAGGTTGCTGCGGGCGATCAGGTTGCTTTGAGCATCAAGATCGACCCATCCTTGGTTGCCACCCACGAGGTTGCAGCGTTCTTTAAATCAACCGTTGATCCAAACAACGCGGGCTGGACCTACCTTGGCAAGCGCGACTTCGATATGAACGGCTTGGCGGTAGCCGACCCAATGACGTTCGTGAAGCGCGGCACCTATTACATGAAGTTGATTGTCGTGATTAAGGGCACCAGCTTCAGAACCGCCTCGGTGAAGCCGGCAGCAATTTTTGTCGCACCGGCGCCCATTGCGAGCAACCCATCGCCGCTCGATGTTTTCATCTACCGTGCCGCAGCATTGCTGGACAGCGATCTTCCGACCGGTGTTCAAACCCTAGAGGTTGCCGTCGAGGTCACCGGAACTGAACCAACCGTGATTGATCCAGCGGGCAACCCGGCCCCGCCGGTTGCGGCTCCGTCGACCCCGTCGCCAACCCCGACCGCCTCTCCGACTCCGACACCAACCCCGTCGCCAACGGTGAAGCCGACGCCAGCACCAACGGTCAAGCCGACTCCCCAGCCGACCTCAAGTGCTTCAGCGGCTCCAGTCAGCAAGCCGACTCCTACGGTTTCTCCTTCGGTTTCGCCTTCGGCCAGCCCGTCAGCAAGCCCAACGCCAGTCAAGAGCCCTAGCGCTTCACCTGCCCCAGCGCCGTCGACCTCAGCTGCCGTTGTTGCCTTGCCTTCGGTTGAAAACCTGATTAGCCCAACGATTTCTATCCCAGAGATTAACCCTGGCGAGCCGGTCGCTAACCCAGCAATTGGTGCCACCGGTGATGACTCGGCCCCGCCGGTTGCCTTCGACCCGCTGGGTTCACCTGAAGCTATTGCTGCCGTGGCAGAAACTGCAGCCACCGCAGTCGTCGTTGCCTCGTCGGTCGCTGCTGCGGCCGCGGCTGCCGCTGCCGCGGGTGCTGCCGCCGGTGCTGCTGCCGGTGCTGCCGCGGGCGCCTCAGCAGGCGCTTCGGCCGGTTCATCTGCGGGCTCAACTTCGGGCGGATCCTCTTCTAGCTCGAACTCGAGTTCCGGCAACTCCTCCTCCGGTGCCGAGAGCGAATCTTCAGACATCGGCTCACTCGACGTCGTCCAGGATGATTTCGAAATCGAGAAGTCCGAATGGGGAGACCGGCTCGCCTGGTTCGCCATCCCAGGCATGCAGGCGCTCGACAGGTTGACCCACAACCTCAGTTTGAGGCTTGCGCGGTTTAGCCCACTGTTTGCCAAGTTGGTCAACGATGGTTCGTACCTTCGCGCGATTGTAGGTTCGCCGACTCTATTGCTCTCGATTGTGGGCGCCATCCTCGGTGTATCAGGCGCGATTGCCAACGATGGAGCGATGCTAACTCCGGCTTGGCAGGCGCTTCTGGCCATCGCCATCCTAGGTATTTTTGATGCTGCTGCGGGCTTTACCGCAGCGAGCCTATTCATCACATTCAGCGTTGTGATTGCCGCCTCGAAGGGCATTGCGATTGATATGGGCGACGTGCGCCTGATGTTCGGCGTCATGCTTTTGAGCATTGGCCCAGCGATGTTGACCACCGCATTCCGCACCCTCCGCAAGCACCCAGCCAACGACGCCAAGTCGTGGTGGGAGCGCCTGACTGACTTTGCGGTTGCTCCGTTCATGGCCGGCTGGTCAAGCTTCGCGATGGTCAGCGGTCTGCCTGCACTCGCCGGCCTCACCCTCGCGGTCGCGAACCACGTTCAAGACTTCGCTCTAGCCATCGCGATTGCCGCACTGGTTCGTGTCGGTCTCGAGGAGTTCGCCGCCCGCTACTACCCAGCGCGCCTCAACCGAATCAACCCTGATCACCTGCCTGAGCCTCCAATGGTTCAGATGGTTGTGTCATTGGCCATCAAGTATGCGGTGTGGATCATCGTCGGTGGAGCCCTGATCGGTGAAGGCTGGCAGCTGTGGGTTGGCTCGGCCCTGTTCCTAGTTCCAACCGTCATCGGCTGGTTCCAAGACAAGTTCCCGAACTACCCGGTCCTTTGGCGAATCTTGCCAAGCGGCGTGCCTGGACTAGCCCTGAGCTTAATCGTTGCCACGGTCACGACGGCAGTGACCGGAGCGATTCTCGGAGCCGTTCCTGCACTCGCATCCTGGTCATTCGTGATTCTGCCACTGCCACTTCTGGCGCTAAGTTTGCTGGGCATGTTCGGTCGCCACGGTCGCGACGAGGATGAGCTCAAGCCGGCACAGCGCAACGTATGGGTCTACCGAATCGGTGGCGTGCTCATGCTGGTTGTCACGCTAAAGCTGGCCGGGGTTATCTAGCACCCGGGTTTACGTTTAAAGCCCGGGAACACAAAACCCGCGGTGAGAGTTGTTATCACCATGCCCCGCACAGCCCATACCAAAAATGGTCACCCACCGAAGACCTGTGCGAGCTGCGGCCTGCCATTCGAGTGGCGCAAGAAGTGGGAGCGCGACTGGGAGAACGTCAGGTTCTGCTCGCAGAAGTGCAAGTCGGCAGGTGCAAAATCATGACCGCCTCCGCCTTTGAGCGCATTCTGTACGTCGCACACGACCACTTAAACCGCGACTTCGGCGTGCTGCGCGACGCAAACCCGGCAACCGACGCAATCGTCCTGGTCGAAAGCGCACGGATGACCTCCGGCCGCTCCTGGCACCGAGAACGCTTGTTCTTCCTGCTCTCCTCGGCCCGACACTTCGCCGCCGACCTCGAGGCCGAGGGTTTCACCGTTCGCTACCTCCAAGCAGCAACCACGGTTGAAGGCCTGACCGCCGCCCAAGCCGAGTTCGGCGATCTACCGATTCACGCGGCCGAGCCATCCTCGTTCAAGCAGCTGGAACTGCTTCGCGAGTTCGGCGTCGAGTTCGCTCCGAACGATTTCTTCCTTACATCCCGCCCAGACTTCAGGCTTTGGGCAGATCGCCAAAAGACGTTTGTGATGGAGAACTTCTATCGCGCCCAACGAGTTCGTCTCGGCATTATGGTCACAAACGGGGACCCGGATGGCGGCCGCTGGAACTTCGATGCCGACAACCGCCTTCCGCCGCCCAAAAACTACACCTGGCCGCCATACCTAGAGCACGAGCGCGACGAAATCGACCAGCAGGTTGCCGCCCAACTCGGCATGACCCCAACCAACACCTGGGCCACCACGCGCTCCGGCGCGCTCGCCCAACTGCGCAACTTTATCGCCAACCACTTGGACGGTTTCGGGCCATACGAAGACGCAATCGCCGGCGATAACTGGGCGTTGCATCACTCGCTGCTTAGCCCATACCTGAACAATGGACTGCTTCACGCATCCGAGGTAATCGAGGCCGTTCTGGTTGCCTACCGAGCCGGCGCACCGATCGGTTCGGTTGAGGCTTTCGTCCGTCAGGTAATCGGCTGGCGTGAATATATCAACGGCATGTATTGGTTTCTCGGCCCCGACTATCGCGAGAAGAACGAGCTCGGTGCGACCCGCAAGTTGCTGCCGCTGTTCACCGACTCATCCAAGACTCAGATGGCCTGCGTTAAGCAGGTTGTTGCCGACGTCGAGACCCGCGCTTGGGCGCACCACATCCCGCGCTTGATGGTGCTCAGCAACCTTGCGCTAGTGACCGGCGTGAACCCCCAGGAGTTTCTCGACTGGATGCGCGAGCAGTTCATCGATGCCGCCGAATGGGTCATGGTGCCGAACATCATCGGCATGGCAACCCACGCGGATGGCGGCCTTCTGATGACCAAGCCCTATGCGGCGGGTGGGGCATACCTGAATAAAATGACCCAG
>WLGA01000035.1 GCA_009703445.1 Actinomycetota bacterium
AGATGTTCTTCAAGGTCAGCAACGGGCTGTCCTTTGGTGGCTCGGTGACGAACACGTCGAGACCGGCTCCGGCAATCTGGTTGGTGCTTAGCGCGGTGTATAGAGCCGCCTCGTCGATGATGCCACCGCGTGAGCAGTTGACGATGCGAAGGTTTGGCTTGGCGATCGCGAACTGAGCGGTAGAGATCATTCCGGTGGTCTCTGGGGTCTTCGGGATGTGAATGGTGATGAAGTCAGACTGCTTCATAACTTCTTCAAGGGTGGCCAACTTGACACCCATAGCCTCGGCGCGGGCCGGGGTGATGTATGGGTCGTAACCGATTAGCTCAACACCGAAGCCGGCTAGACGCTGGGCGACTAGGCCACCGATGCGGCCAAGGCCGACGATTCCAACGGTCTTTTCGTAAAGCTCTGCACCGGTGAACTGCGAGCGCTTCCACTCGCCAGCCTTTAGTGACTGGTTGGCGTCTGGCACGTGACGAGCAAGGCCAAGCATCTGTGCGATGGCAAGTTCGGCAGCAGAAACCACGTTTGAGGTTGGCGCGTTAACCACCATGACACCGGCTGCGGTAGCTGCCTTGATGTCTACGTTATCTAGACCAACACCGGCGCGAGCAACAACCTTTAGCTTCGGTGCTGCCGCAATCGCCTCTGCGTCGACCTGAGTTGCCGAGCGAACCAGGATGGCGTCTGCCTTAGCCAGCGCTGCAAGCAGTGCCGGGCGATCGGTGCCGTCGACGTTTACAACGTCGAAGTCTGGGCCGAGGGCCTCAACGGTTGCTGGTGAAAGTTCTTCAGCGATTAGAACAACTGGCTTAGTCAATGCTTCATCCTGTCGGTTTGGTGGGGTTCGGGTTCAAGTCTAGAGGCGAAAAACATTGCCACGCAGAACTTTACTTTCAATAAACGAAAGTTAGACTCGTATCTATGAAAGTTGCAGCCGCAAAGCTCTCCCCGCTGCTGAAAAGTGATGCTCAGGGCCTGATTTTGGCCGAGATTTTCATGAATGCAGATGAGCTTTTCTCAATCAGCCACCTTGCCGAGTTTGCCGGCACCAGCCTGCCAACAGCCATGCGCGAGGTTGATCGCTTGCTCGATGGGCAACTTGTCATTCAGAAAACGGTCGGCCGGGCACGGTTCATCCAAGCCAACAAAAAGCACCTGTTGTTTGATTCGGTAAGCCAGATTGTGGCCTTTAGCTATGGGCCGGCTGCAGTGCTGCCGCCCCTTCTGCTCGGCCTCGATGGAATCGAACACGCCTACCTATTCGGCATTTGGGCTGCGCGTCTTTCGCGACAGACCGAGGCTGCCCCAAAGGAAGTTGACCTATTGCTGATCGGCAACGTGAGCCGCATCGAGGCGTCCCGTGCCGCGGCCCGAGCCGAGGAACTGCTCGGCCGAGAGGTGAATGTGCAGTTCGCCACCTCGCTCGAATGGGAACGCGGCGAATCAGATTTCGTGCGCATGATCAAAGCCAACCCGCTGGTTGAACTAGCGCTGCGCCCCTAGCCATCCCAGTCGCCCTAGCCCCCGGTTAAAGCAGAAGAGGCACCCCCGAAGGGATGCCTCTTCTAAACGATCCGTTAGGAACGAGCCCGCTTTAGCGAGCTGCGTTGCCTTCCTGGTAGTCGTCAGCGTTCTTGATCCATGAGAACAGCTTGCGCAGGTTGCGGCCTACTGCCTCGATTGGGTGAGCCTCGCCCTTTGCGCGTAGCGCTAGGAACTCAGGTGCGCCTGCATCCTGGTCTGCAACGAAGCGACGAGCGAAGGTGCCATCCTGGATGTCAGTTAGAACATCGCGCATGCGCTCCTTGACCTCTGGGCCAACAACGCGTGGGCCTGAGACGTAGTCACCGTACTCAGCGGTGTCAGAAACTGACCAACGCTGCTTAGCAATGCCACCCTCGTACATAAGGTCAACGATTAGCTTTAGCTCGTGAAGAACCTCGAAGTAAGCAACCTCAGGCTGGTAGCCAGCCTCGGTTAGAGTCTCGAAGCCGTACTGGATTAGCTGTGAAGCGCCACCACATAGAACTGCCTGCTCACCGAATAGGTCGGTCTCGGTCTCTTCAGCGAAGGTGGTCTTGATGGTGCCCGCACGGGTTCCACCGATTGCCTTCGAGTATGAAAGACCTAGGTCAAAAGCGGTGCCTGATGCGTCCTGGTGGATAGCGATTAGGTTTGGAACACCACGGCCGCCCTCGTACTCGCGACGAACTAGGTGGCCTGGGCCCTTTGGAGCAACTAGGAATACGTCAACGCCCTCTGGAGCGGTGATGTAGCCGTAACGGATTGCGAAACCGTGACCGAAGACAAGAGCCTTGCCTGCTGAAAGGTTTGGAGCAATGTCGTCGTTGAATAGGTCACGCTGGCGTGGGTCTGGTGCAAGAACGACGATAACGTCTGCCCATGCTGAAGCCTCAGCTGGGGTTAGCACCTTCAGGCCGGCCTCTTCAGCCTTTGCCTTTGACTTTGAGGTTGCAGGAAGACCTACTACTACGTCTACGCCTGAGTCCTTCAGGTTTAGCGAGTGAGCGTGTCCCTGTGAACCATAGCCAAGTACAGCTACCTTGCGACCCTGAATGATCGAAAGGTCTGCATCCTTGTCATAAAAGATTTCAGCCACTTTGTATCTCCTTGTTGTTTTTTGAAAACGTGTTTGATTTGTTGCTTGGATCTAGCGATGAGGGCTGGCCCCACCGAAGCTTTTTACTTGAGGATCTTCTCGGTGATTGACTTCGAGCCGCGGCCCATTGCCAAGACGCCAGACTGCACCAATTCCTTGATGCCGTAAGGTTCGAGAACTTTGATGAAGGCCGCGCACTTTGCAGTGTCTCCGGTGACTTCAATGATCACTGCGTCGCTCACAACGTCGATAACGCGCGCACGGAACAAGGTTACTGCCTCGAGCACCTGAGAGCGAGTTGAAGAGTCGGTCTTTACCTTGATCAGCATGTGGTCGCGCTGCACGGCCTGGTCGGCTTCGAGCTCAACAACCTTGATCACATTGATCAATTTGTTCAGCTGCTTGGTGACCTGCTCGAGTGGAGCACCCTCGACACCAACCACTACGGTGATGCGAGATAGACCCTCAACCTCGGTCGTGCCAACAGCAAGAGATTCGATGTTGAACCCACGGCGAGCAAATAGCGCGGCGACGCGAGTCAGGATTCCTGGCTTGTCTTCAACCAGTAGTGAAAGAACGTGCTTAGACATCTTTATTCAATCCCGTCCCAGATCGGCGCCGCATCTCGGGCGTACTGAACTTCGTCGTTGGTAAGGCCAGCTGCAACCATTGGCCAAACCATGGCGTCGCGGCTAACAATGAAGTCGATTACCACCGGGCGGTCGTTGGTTTCGATAGCCAACTTGATCGCCTTGTCGATGTCTTCTTCCTTTTCAACACGGATGGCTAGGCAACCGTATGCTTCTGCCAACTTCACGAAGTCGGGAATCATCACGGTGTCGGTGCCGGTGTTGAGGTCGGTGTTTGAGTAACGCTCGTTGTAGAACAGGGTCTGCCACTGGCGAACCATGCCAAGCGATGAGTTGTTGATGATCGCAACCTTGATTGGGATGTTGTTGATCGCACAGGTTGCCAACTCTTGGTTGGTCATCTGGAAGCAGCCGTCGCCGTCAATTGCCCAAACCAAACGGTCTGGCTGGCCAACCTTGGCACCCATTGCTGCAGGAACCGAGTAACCCATGGTTCCGGCGCCGCCAGAGTTTAGCCATGAGTTTGGACGCTCATACTTGATGAACTGTGCAGACCACATCTGGTGCTGACCGACGCCCGCAGCGAAGATCGCCTCAGGGCCAGAAAGTTCACCGATGCGAGTGATGACGTGCTGTGGTGAAAGCTTGCCGTCGTCTGCCGGGGTGTAACCGAGCGGATAGCGCTCAACGAGGCCACCCACGAAAGTCCACCAATCCTTGATGTCAATCTTTGAGGTCTTTAGAACCGCGGTTAGTTCCTGGTTCAGCTCGGTGATTACTTCCTTGGCATCGCCAACGATTGGCACATCGGCAAAACGAATCTTGCCGATTTCAGCTGGGTCGATATCGACGTGGATGACCTTAGCGCCGGTGGCAAAGCCCTTTACGTCACCGGTCACGCGGTCGTCGAAACGAGCGCCGAGGGTGATTAGAAGGTCGCTCTTCTGAAGTGCGGTAACGGCAGGAACGGTTCCGTGCATGCCGGGCATGCCGAGGTTCTGCGGGTGTGAGTCTGGGAATGCACCACGTGCCATCAATGTGGTGACAACCGGTGCACCGATTAGCTCTGCAAGCTTAAGAAGTTCCTTGTGAGCACCGGCGCGAACGACACCGCCACCAACATAGAGAACCGGCTTCTTGGCTTCGAGAATCATCTGAGCCGCTGCCTGAATCTGCTTGCCGTGAGGCTTGGTAACCGGCTTGTAGCCAGGTAGGTCGATCTTCGGTGGCCAGACAAACTCTGCCTTGGCCTGCTGAGCATCCTTGGTTACGTCAACCAGGACCGGGCCAGGGCGGCCGGTGGTGGCGATCATTACTGCAGCCGCCATTACCTCTGGAATGTCTTCTGCCTTGGTCACCAAGAATGAGTGCTTGGTAATCGGCATGGTGATTCCGACGATGTCGGCTTCCTGGAAAGCGTCGGTGCCGATTAGCTTTGAGCCAACCTGACCGGTGATGGCCAATAGCGGAACCGAGTCCATGTAGGCATCCGCGATTGCGGTGACCAGGTTGGTTGCTCCTGGGCCCGAGGTCGCGATGCAAACACCGAGCTTGCCGCTTGCCGAGGCGTATCCCTCAGCAGCGTGGCCGGCACCCTGCTCGTGACGAACAAGGATGTGGCGAATCTTGGTTGAGTCCATCAATGGGTCATAGGTAGGCAAGATTGCGCCACCAGGCAAACCAAAGACATCTTCAATTCCGAGAAGCTCCAGGCTGCGAACAATCGCCTGGGCTCCAGTTAGAACTTCGTTAGCCATTTGAATTCTTTTCTCGTTAGCGTTGCTTGATCAATCGCATGATTGAGTGAAAAGCGATTTAACCGCAGTAGGCACCTTCAGAGGCAGAGTGCACTAGCTTCGAATATTTCGCGAGAACACCGCGGGTGTAGCGCGGCGGAAGAGGCTGCCAAGTTTGCTTGCGGGCAGCCAGCTCTTCTGGCTCAACGAGTAGTTCGAGCGAACGAGCAGCGATGTTGACTCGAATTAAGTCTCCATCGCGAACCAGAGCAATTGGCCCACCATCGGTGGCCTCTGGTGCAATGTGTCCGATACAAAGGCCGGTTGTGCCGCCTGAGAATCGTCCGTCAGTCAATAGTAGAACATCCTTGCCCAATCCCGCACCCTTAATGGCTCCGGTGATGGCAAGCATCTCGCGCATACCCGGGCCACCCTTAGGGCCTTCGTAGCGAATAACCACTACGTCGCCGGCAGAAATTTTGCCCTCGGTTAGCGCATCCATGGCGGCACGTTCGCGCTCGAAAACGCGTGCTGGGCCGGTGAATTCATCCATGTCGAAACCGGCGGTCTTTACCACTGCACCCTCAGGAGCCATCGAGCCCTTGAGAATTGTGATTCCACCGGTCTTGTGAATTGGGTTCTGAAGTGAGCGGATGATCTTGCCATCTGGGTCAGGTGGGTTGATTCCCTCGAGGTTCTCGGCAACGGTCTTGCCGGTTACGGTTAGCGCGTCACCGTGCAATAGACCTGCGTCGAGAAGAGCCTTCATAACAACTGGAACACCGCCGACTCGGTCGACGTCGGTCATTACGTACTGCCCGAATGGCTTTAGGTCGCCTAGGTGAGGAATCTTGTCGCCGATGCGGTTGAAGTCATCGAGAGTTAGGTCAACCTCTGCCTCGCGAGCGATTGCTAGCAAGTGCAGAACAGCGTTGGTCGAGCCACCGAAAGCCATGGTCACGGCGATTGCGTTCTCGAAGGCCTTCTTGGTCAGGATGTCGCGAGCGGTGATTCCGAGGCGAAGAAGGTTGACTACTGCCTCACCCGAGCGGTGAGCCCAAACGTCGCGGCGACGGTCTGCAGCCGGTGGGGCTGCCGAGCCAGGAAGGCTCATGCCGAGGGCCTCTGCGGCAGAAGCCATGGTGTTTGCGGTGTACATACCGCCACAGGCGCCTTCACCAGGGCAGATTGCGCGCTCGATGCGGCCAAGGTCTTCTTCAGACATCTTTCCGGCCTTGCAAGCACCGACAGCTTCGAAAGCGTCGATGATGGTCACGGTCTTCTCGGTGCCATCGGTGAGCTTTACCCATCCAGGCATGATCGAACCGGCATACAAGAACACGGATGCAAGGTTTAGGCGGGCTGCTGCCATGAGCATGCCCGGAAGTGATTTGTCACAGCCGGCAAGAAGAACCGAGCCGTCTAGACGCTCGGCCTGCATCACGGTCTCAACCGAGTCGGCGATAACCTCGCGAGAAACCAACGAGAAGTGCATGCCTTCGTGGCCCATTGAGATGCCATCTGAAACCGAGATGGTGCCGAACTCAAGTGGGTAACCGCCAGCGGCGTGAACGCCTGACTTGGTGGCGTCGGCCAAACGATCGAGTGAAAGGTTGCAAGGAGTAACTTCGCTCCAAGAACTTGCGACACCGATCTGAGGCTTCACCCAGTCTTCGTCGCCCATGCCAACAGCACGGAGCATGCCTCGTGAGGCAGCCTTTTCAATTCCATCGGTTACGTCGCGTGAACGCGGCTTGATATCTACAGACATAGGTTTAATCCTACCTTTTCAAACCCTTATTTCACGCGGTAATGCGCCCTTAAACGAGGTGGAAAATTGAGTCGGCGATGATTCCGACGACCATCATGGTCGGGATGGTTAGCGCGACTAGCAGTGCGCCGATCATGTCGTAAATCGAGTTCTTCATGATTCACTCCTTTTCATTCGAGACAGTGAACGAAACAACACAAACGATTCGGATTTGATTCCTGCGATTCGCGATAGCCTTTAGACGTGTCACCAGTGAACCCATCCGCAGAGCCGAGCAGCCTAGAACGCTATCTCGAAGCGGCCGAGCGTTCCTCGGCAGAAGTGATCGACACCTACTCGACCAGCTTCGGTTGGGCGTCGAAGTTGCTCGGCGCCAATGAGCAGCAGCCGGTTCGCAACATCTATGCCTTGGTTCGCGTTGCCGACGAAATCGTCGACGGAGCTGCGGCCGAGGCTAATGACAACCCCGCAAACCTCTTGGATGAGCTCGAGGCGGAAACCTATCGGGCTCTCGAATCTGGCTTCAGCACCAATCTGGTCGTTCACGCGTTTGCCCACACAGCTCGTGAGGCCGGCATCAAGCGCGACATCATCGAACCGTTCTTTCACTCGATGCGAATGGATCTGACCGAGCGCGAGCATGATCAAAAGGGTTTCGACACTTATGTTTACGGCTCGGCCGAGGTGGTCGGCCTCATGTGCCTCAAGGTGTTTATGGTTGGCCGCGACTATTCAAAGGAAGAGCGCGTCACCCTGATTGCCGGTGCCCGCGCACTCGGCGCAGCTTTTCAGAAGGTCAACTTTCTTCGAGACCTGGCAGCCGACTTCAAGAAACTCGGCCGCTCATACTTCCCGGGCGTGAACGTCGAGAGCTTTGATGCGGCAACGCAGCTTCGACTAATCGAAGACATCGAGAACGACTTGGCGGCATCTGCAAAAACCCTTCCGCTTCTGCCGGTCGGTTCACGCAAGGCGGTCGCCGCAGCTCAGATGTTCTTCCAAGCTCTCAACGAGCGAATCCGGAATACCCCCGCCGAAGTTCTGATTGAAACACGCATCAGCGTTCCAAATTCTCAAAAACTTGTCATTCTCGCTAAAGCACTTCTAGGAGTAATTCCCAAATGAGCAACGAAAAAACCGCGGTCGTAATCGGCGGCGGAATCGCCGGCCTGGCAACTGCCGCAATCCTGGCAAAAGCAGGGATGAAGGTCACGGTGCTCGAAGCTCGCGAGAAGGTCGGCGGTCGCGCCTACATCTGGGAGAAGGACGGCTTCAAGTTCGACATGGGTCCATCCTGGTATTTGATGCCAGACGCCTTCGACCAGTTCTTCAAGTTGATGGGAACCACTGCAGCCAAGGAACTCAGCCTGGTTCGCCTTGACCCGGCATACCAGACCCGCAACGAGGGCTACAAAGAGAAGCTCATCATTCGCGAAGATCTAGCCAAGAACAAAGAGCTATTTGATTCGATTGAGCCGGGCTCCGGCGAGCGCCTGCAGAAGTACATCGACTCGGCCGAAGACACCTACGCCTTGTCAATCAAGCACTTCTTGTATACGAACTTCCAGAACGCTAAGTCGTTCATTCAGCCTGATGTTTTGGCTCGCGTTGGACGCTTCCTAAAGCACCTGGTTACCCCGCTTGACACCTTCGCTGGCAAGCACGTGACCGACCCGCGTCTTCGCAAGATTCTGAACTTCCCAGCCGTATTCCTGGGCGCCTCCCCTTATGACACCCCGAGCATGTACCACCTGATGACCCACGTAGACATGAACGTTGGCGTCTTCTACCCAATGGGTGGTTTCTACACCGTCATCGAGGCCATCGAGCGTTTGGCTAAGCAGCACGGAGTGACGGTCAACACCAACTCACGCGTTTCGAAGATTGAAACCAAGGATGGCAAGGCCACCGGTGTTTGGGTTGGCAAGGTTTTCTACCCGGCCGATGTGGTTGTCGGTAACGCCGACCTGCACCACATTGAGACTCAGCTGTTGGACCCTGAGGACCAGAGTCTGCCTGCCAAGTGGTGGGAGAACAAGGTGCCTGGCCCTTCGGCGATGTTGCTATTCCTGGGCGTCAAGGGCAAGCTGCCTCAGCTCGATCACCACACGCTTTTGTACTCAGATGACTGGGCCAAGAACTTCAAGGAAGTCTTCCGCACACCGGCCGAGAAGAAGAAGCAGAGCGCTACAAGCGTCATCCCAGACCCGGCCTCGCTCTACATTTGCGCACCGAGCATCACCGACCCGAGCGTTGCGCCAGAGGGTTACGAAAACCTCTTTGTTTTGGTTCCGATTGCGGCCGACCCAGCTCTTGGCCATGGCGGCTTGGATGGCAAGGGCGATGCAGCATTCGAAGAAGCCGCCGATCGAATCATTCAGCAGATTTCTGACTGGTGTGAAATTCCAGATCTCGCCGAGCGAATCGTGGTTCGCAGAAGCATGGGCCCGGCCGACTTCGTTGACGACTTGAATGCTTGGTCTGGAACCGCACTGGGCATGGCACACACCCTGTTCCAGAGTGCGTTCTTCCGCCCTACCAACGTGAGCAAGAAGGTGAAGGGTCTCTACTACGCCGGACACCACAGCATCCCTGGAATTGGTTTGCCGATGTGTCTGATTGGTGCGGAGCTCGTCTATAAGCGTTTGGTCAATGACCGCAGCGCAGGACCAATCAAGAACGAGATCAAGCCGGTTGGCCAGAACGGCTGGAAGGGCCTCAAGTAACTTGGGCCTCTACCTGTTGGCGCTCGTAGTTTCGCTACTTGGGCTGGTCGGCCTCGACAGAAGGCACAAGCTGGTTTTCTTTCG
>WLGA01000036.1 GCA_009703445.1 Actinomycetota bacterium
GCACTCAGACTCGAAAAACCGCTTGGTTTCAATTGGCCAGGATGTCGAGTCGAAGACTCTCACCCAGGCAATGCGGTGGTTTGCGGAGCACCGAGTGCTTCTCGACGGTGACCGCACAGTAATCTTCAGCTAATCCGCACAAATCGCCGGGCACTTGCTCGGCGATTTTGCTTTAACCGGCGAACAGCCTGAATCAACCCGATGAGCAAACTCAACCCCGAGAGCGCGTTCATCCAGGGCACGAAATCGATGCTTGGTTCCGGAGGCGGCATGCGCGCGGGCTCAGTAGTTGGGGCCTCTATCGATTCAACCTTTAGTTCTGTATGAGAGCTCGGTTCGGGAAGGCTTTGCGGTTTCCGTTCGAAGCCTGCCGGCACATTTGCTACCGGCGGCAGAACAGGCAACCATACAGCGGGTGGGCTCTCTTCGACTGAGAAAGTCTCCGGCTCGAGGACTTCTGGTTCAAGAAGAGCGAGTGGCTCGGAACCCGATGTCGTTACCGGTTCAGGGGTTCGTTCCGCCGCTACTTCGGGTCTTGTTGCCGGACTGAGTTCCGGGGTTGGCGACGGGCTGGGTTCCGAGCTTGGCGCAGCATGTTGATCTGAATTCAGGTCGGTTGAAACCTCCGGCGGTGCATCGGTCGAGGAATCGCTCGATAGGTCGGGTGGGGAATCTTTCGTGGCATCCGAAGTGGTGTCGGCGGATTTCGGAGGCTGAACTTCCACCAAGTCATAGGTAAGGATGGCGAGACCAGCGTCGGAGTGAACGCCGGCGGTGTGCTCCAAGTTCTTGAATAGGGATGAGTTGGCGTAACTCGAACCACCTCCGCCACCGCCGCCGTTGAGGCCGCCGCTATCAACATCGGAGCCGCCTCCGCCGCCACCGTAGTAACCACCTCCTCCACCGCCGCCGCCTGCAAAGCGGCTCGATGCACCCCTGCCGCCGAGGCCAAAGTCGCCGGGCGAACCCTTGGGGCCACCTACGCTGACTCCCCCAAAGCCGCCAGAAAACTGGCCACCACCGGTACCTGGCCCGGCCTGACCCCAACCCCCGGGACCGCCGATGAGCGTGCCACCCGAACCGCCGAGCCCGGCTCCATCCCAGTTGCGAGCTCCGGCCCCGCCGCCGCCACCAGCCACCGCTATTCGATCTTCCAATGAGGATGACGTGCGAAGGTCAGTGGCACCGCCGCCCGAACCTTCGTCACCCTGACCTGCCCCTGCAGCGCCGCCGCCGTTGAAACCTCCCTCGGCACCCGAACCCCTGGCTCCCGAATCTCCCACGACGACTGTGAGGCTCGCGGGCAACTCCAAAAACTCACCGGCTACCCGACCACCGAAACCGCCGAGGCCTAGCGTCCGAGTCCCCTGACCACCCTGGCCGCCGAAAATTTCGAACCTGAGGTTCCGTGCCCCCGTCGGCGGGATCCAAACCTGAGGCTCGCCGAGCATTTCGAACGTCACTGTGCAGCGATTTGCAACGCAGACCGGCTCTGGGTCGGTGGTAGTGGCGAGCGCCTTCTGCAAAAAGAACATGCTGATAATCAAGGCGATAAAAATGGCCGCCAGTTTCGGCCAAATGGGCGTGACTTTTCTATGCACTCATCCAGAAAAGTTCCCTGGCGGGAATCCTGCAGAAGTTATGAACAGAACGCTTTGCAAACGTGTCCGTGTCGTTATTTGCGTGAACTAGAGTTTTCGAATGGTCACAAAACGCTCCGCCGCGCTGATTCTCAAGTCCCTGGCCTTTGCCGCCGTTGCGGCCCTATTGCCAACCGGGATGGCTTCGGCGAGCGACCCATCCCAGGTGGTTACCAAGCAAAGCGTTGGCGTTCAGATGTTCGAGTGGACCTGGAACTCGCTGGCCAAGGAATGCACCACCAACCTTGGGCCAGCCGGCTATGACTGGGTTGAAGTTAGCCCGCCTCAGGAGCACATTGTCGGCACCGAGTGGTGGATCCACTACCAACCGACCAGCTACAAAATCGAGTCGAAACTGGGCACGCGAGCCGAATTCTCCAGCATGGTCGAAACCTGTGGCAAAGCCGGCGTGGCCATCATCGTAGACGCGGTGATCAACCACATGGCGGCTAGCGCCACCGATGGATGGGCCGGAACCAAGCATGGCAAGTATGACTACCCGGGGCTCTACAACTACGACGACTTCCACCACTGCAACAGCTCCACCGGGGAAATCACCGATTGGAACGATCTGACCGAAATCCAAGAGTGTGAACTGCTTGGGCTTTCAGACCTCAACACATCGAGAGCAAGCGTGCAGGCAAAGATTGTCGCCTACCTAAAGGACCTGCTTTCGCTCGGAGTCAAGGGTTTCCGAGTGGATGCTGCCAAGCACATCGCCGTGGACGACCTAAAGCAGATTGTCGACGCCATGCCGAGTGACACATCTTTCTTGTTCGAGGTTTACGACGGGCCAGCCATGCCTTCGCTGTATCGCGAATTCGGCAACACTTTTGGCTTCAAGTGGGCCCGCTTGGTGCCTGGAATGTTTGAAGACGCCGGTGTGCTTGCCGGAGAAGCTTCGCCCGCGGTGCTCGAATTGCTCGAACCGGCCGACGGAACCATTGCGATGGTCACCAACCACGACACCGAACGCGATAAGTCGACGCTTAGCTACAAAGACAAAGTGAAGTTTGAGCTAGCCAACATGTTCATGCTGTCGATACCCTATGGCAAGCCCATGATCTACTCGGGCTACGCATTCGCCGATCGTGACGCCGGCCCAAAACTTCAAGGAAACGGAAAGACGGCGGATGCCGCTTGCCCTGCCACCGCCTCGGCAGCGACCGTAGGTAAAGTGGCGCACGGAAACTTTGTCTGCTCGCATCGCTGGGCGGGCATCACCGGAATGATTCAGTGGCGCGACACCGTGGGCGCTGCGGCACCAGCGGCTTATTACGTCAAGGGCAACGCCTATGGCTTTAGCCGCGGAACGCTTGGGTTTGTGTTGTTCAACACCGGACCAACTAAGTTCACCGGCTCGGTGAAGACCAAACTGCCGGCCGGAAACTATTGCAACGTCGCGGTTACCGGCAAGCAGGCAGCCAAGGTCGCCTGTGCCGCATCGGCCCGCGTGGTGGTTGCCAAGGATGGAATCGCAAAACTAAATCTTCCAGCCTGGTCAGCCGTTGCAATCAGCAAGGCCAGCAAGCTCAAGTAATTCCCTGCGGATTTAGACGAGCGAGGCTCGCCATGCGGCGTGCATGCGCGCAAACTTTCCGGTTCCGGCAATCAATGCGGCCGGGGCGTCATCCTCGATGATTTGACCGTGTTCCATCACGAGAACGCGATCGGCAATCGAGACCGTTGACAGACGGTGAGCAATGATGATCGAGGTTCGGCCCTTCAACAAAGTCTTCAGGCCCTGCTGGACTAGGCGCTCGCTTGGAATGTCGAGCGAGGCGGTAGCTTCATCCAAGATCAAAACTGCAGGGTCAGCGATGAAGGCGCGTGCGAACGAGATCAGCTGTCGCTGACCAGCAGAAACGCGGCCACCGCGCTTATTCACATCGGTGTTGTAACCATCCGGCATGCTCAGGATGAACTCGTGGACTCCAACGGCCTTTGCGGCCGCTTCGATTTCATCCATGGTGGCATCTGGCTTGCCCAGCGCAATGTTTTCGGCAACCGAGCCTGAGAACAGGTATGCCTCCTGGGTGACCATGACGATTGCCCGTCGCAGCTGCAGGTTGCTCAGGTTGCGAAGATCGATGCCGTCGAGAGTCAAGCGACCGGCGCTCGGGTCATAGAGGCGCGAAACCAACTTGGCGAGCGTCGACTTGCCCGCACCGGTGGTGCCTACCAAGGCGATGGTTTGGCCGGCCGGGATGTCGAGATTGAACCCTGGCAGCACGGTCTTGCCGTTCGAATAGTGGAACTCGACATCGTCGAAACTGAGGTGGCCGGTTGCGTTTGAAAGCTTGGTTGGGTGCTCAGGTTCAGGAACAGACTCTTCTTCTTCGAGAACGCCAGAGATCTTTTCAAGAGCCGAGCTGGCCGATTGGTAGGCGTTGTAGAACATCGCCAGGCCTTCCATCGGGTCAAAGAAGCGTCGCGCATAGAGAATAGCGGCGGTCAGGATTCCGATGCCGAGCGAGCCGTCGATGACTCGGAAGCCGCCGAACAGCAGAATGAAGGCGACCGTGACGGTTCCAATCATGGTCAAGCCTGGGTCGTAGATTCCGAAAATCTGAATCACCTTGGCGTTGACCGAACGGTAGTCCTCGGTGTAACCCGCGTACTCCGACTCGTTGTCCTTCTCCTTGCGGAACGCCTTCACGGCACGGATGCCGGTCATCGTCTCGACGAACTTCACAATCAGTCGTGCCGAGGCGACTCGAGTCTGGCGATAGCGGAGCTTGGTGTTTTTCTGGAACCAGCGAGTGAGGAACCACAGCGGAATGAAGCTAAACAACAGAATGCCGAAGCTTCCAGGGTCTAGAGCTAGCAGGGCCGCACCGGTGAAGGTCATGAAGAAGATGCCGGCAATCATTTCGTTTCCGCCGGTGTCGAGCAGTTCCTTGATCGCATCGAGGTCGCTGGTTTGGCGGGCAATCACTCGACCGGAGGTGTAGGTCTCGTGGAACTCAAGGCTCAGGCGCTGCGAGTGGACGAAAAGTCTCTGTCGCAGGTCGAACATCACATTCTGGTTGGTGCGTGCCGAAAACTTCAAGAAGCTATAAATCAAGGATGTCGTGGCCAGCGCCGCGAATAGATAGCCGCCGACAACCAAGTAAAGCGGAGTAAGTTCGCTGCGAATTGCCTGCGGTAGCGCGGTGTCGATGCCATAGGCGATCAAGGCCGGGCCGACCACACGAAATGCCTGACTCAAAATAACTAGAGTGAAGCTCACAATCAGACGTCGGCGAATCGGTCGGATCAGAGAGAACAGCAACTTTCGTGCGCGAAGTTTGACGACGCGCGACTCATCCTTGTTCAGTTCGATTCGGTCTTCGCCCGAGGTTCCCTGCATGGTCATGAAATCATCTCCCCCGCTGCGTCGAGGCTTGAGATCACATAGCGGTAGTGATCGTTGGTGGCTAGCAACTCACTGTGTTTGCCAACCGCGGTGATGCGGCCGTCTTGCATCAGGGCAACGCGGTCGGCGAGCTGAACCGTAGAAGGGCGGTGAGCGACAATCAGCGCAGTGGTAGTGGTCAGAACGCTACGAAGAGCCTCTTCAACAAGCGCTTCGGTGTCAACGTCAAGAGCCGACAGTGGGTCATCGAGAACCAGGATGGCCGGCCGCGCGGCAACCGCACGAGCAAGTGCAAGACGCTGGCGCTGACCGCCGGAAAGGCTCATGCCCTCTTCGCCGATCTTGGTGTTTAGTCCCTCCGGCAGGTCATAGACGAAATGTGCCTGAGCGATTTCAAGGGCTTGCTTCAGGTCGGCTTCCGAGGCATCCGGGCGTCCGAGAAGAACATTGTCACGCACGCTAGCCGAGAACAGAGTTGCGTCTTCGAAGGCCATCGAAATGTGGGTGCGAAGTTCTTCGCGGGAAAGGTCTCGAACGTCAACTCCATCGAGCAGAACCTGGCCGCCGGTCACGTCATACAAGCGCGTGGTCAGCGCGGTGAGGCTGGTCTTTCCGCAACCCGTGATGCCGATTAGCGCCACCGATTCTCCGGGTTCGAGAACTAGGTCGACACCATTGAGCAGGTCTGGTTGGTCTGCCGGGGCGTCGGAATAACGGAAGTGGACATCCTTGAATTCGAGGCGGCCGTGCGGTTCGGTGATGGTCTTTGGATTCTCTGGGTCGGCGATGTCAACCGGGGTGTCGAGAACTTCGAAGAAGCGCTGGATGGCGGTCTTGGCGTCCAGGGTCATCGACAGCAAGAAACCGATCGACTCGGTTGGCCAGCGAAGTGCGGTCGTAGTGGCTAGGAATGCAACCAAACCACCAACGGTCAGCTGCTCGGTGGAGACGAGCCAAACGCCGGCTAGCAGGGAAAGGCCGACGGCAAATTCCGGTGCCAAAATCAGATAGATCCAGATGCCGGCGATCAGACCGGCCTTCTTGATCTCGGTTCCACGCAAGGTGTCAGCCTCGGCGGCAAACTTGCCGGCGATGTGATCTCCACGGCCGAACGCCTTGAGCACGCGGATGCCGTGAACCGACTCCTCGACAGAGGTGGCAAGGTCTCCGGCCTGGTCTTGGCTCAGGCGGGCAACCGAGTGATAGTTTCGCTCAAACTGGAAGCCCTTGATCCAAATCGGCACCGAGCAGACGAAGAAAATCAGCCCGAGGATCCAGTGGAAGGTGAACAGGATTCCGAGGCCGACGATGATGGTGAGGCCATTGGCAACGAAAAGGACGAGCCCGAAGGACAGCCAGCGGCGAATCAGGCTTAGGTCGCCGGTTGCACGGCTGAGAAGTTGGCCGCTTGGCCATTTATCGTGAAAACTGACCGGTAGATCCTGCAATTTCGCATAAATTTTGGCGCGAAGACCGGCTTCGACAAAGGTGCCCGGAGTTAGAACCAACCAACGGCGCAATAGCACCGAGACGCCCTCAAGCAGTCCGAGGAGCAGGACCATCAGAACGGCTGGAACAAGGGTTTCAGCGGTGCCGTTGTCTTTTAATGAGTTGACTAGGTCGCGGAGGAACTGCGGAATCGATAACGCAAATAGGTGGGCGGCGATGGCCGCAACCATACCTAGTGCGATGCGAGGGAGAGCCGATTTAGCGTATGGAAAAATTCGCAACAACGTTGCCAAAGTTCCTTTTTCGCTCATCGTTAAGCCCAATCCCACTCGCTAGAAAGTTATTCCAGAAAGCGGGTTTTAGGCTAACACGAGCCTCGGTAGCTCAAATCCGATTTAGTGGAAGAAGTGTCTCTCACCGGTGAAGTACATGGTGATTCCGGCGGCCTCGGCAGCAGCGATGACTTCTTCATCGCGAACCGAACCACCAGGCTGAACCACTGCCTTGACGCCACCATCAATCAGAATCTGCAGACCGTCGGCGAATGGGAAGAATGCGTCAGATGCCGCAACCGAACCCTTTGCACGTGACTCGGCACGCTCGACAGCAAGCTTGCACGAATCGACACGGTTTACCTGACCCATGCCAACGCCGACAGATGCGCCTTCGCGGGCGAGCAGGATTCCGTTCGACTTCACCGCACGGCAAGCACGCCAAGCGAACTCTAGGTCGGCCATGGTTGCTGCATCGGCCTTCTTACCGGTGACCAGCTTCCATCCCTGCGAATTGAACTGGCTGAACTCGTCAGGCTCTTGAACCAGGATGCCGCCCGAGATCTGCTTGAACTCAAGCGCCTCGCGTGAATAGTTGGCCGGCAACTCTAGAACGCGAAGGTTCTTCTTTTCGAGCAAAATGCCAAGTGCTTCGATTTCGTAGCCGGGCGCGATGATTACCTCGGTGAAGATACCGGCAACCTGACGAGCCATGGTCACGGTGACGATTCGGTTTGATGCGATAACGCCACCGAATGCCGAGATTGAGTCACAAAGGTGCGCCTTCGCGTGAGCATCGGCAATCACATCAGGGGTGGTTGGGTCACCAACCGCGATTCCGCAAGGGTTCGCGTGCTTGATGATGGCCACGGCTGGCTCGGTGAAGTCATAAGCGGCACGAAGAGCGGCATCCGCGTCAACGTAGTTGTTGTAAGACATCTCCTTGCCGCCATACTGGCGAGCCTGGGCGATTCCGGCAACTGCGCCTTCGCCAGAGGTGCGGTAGATCGCGGCGGCCTGGTGTGAGTTCTCGCCATAGCGAAGAACGTTGCCAAGTTGAGCCTTGATTTCGACGGTCGATGCAAAGCCCGGGTTTGAGTTTTCGGTTTCACCCTTGACGCCAGCGGCCTTCTTCCAGTCGCCCTCGAGCTCGGATGCGAACCAAGCCGAGACGGCTGCGTCGTAACGCGCGGTGTGTGAGAAAGCTGCGTAAGCCAGCTCGCGGCGCTGGGTCAAAGTCGTTCCACCCTGCTTCACAGCGGAGAGAATCTCGGTGTAGCGGCCCGGGTCAACCACGATTGCCACGTTGGCGTGGTTCTTTGCCGATGCGCGAACCATTGCCGGACCACCGATGTCGATCTGCTCAACAACCGCGTCGCCCTTCGCACCCGACTGAACGGTCTGCACGAATGGATAAAGGTTGACCACGACGAGCTCAAAAGGCAGCACGCCGAGAGCGTCGAGCTGGCCTTCGTGCGCGATCAAACGCATGTCGGCAAGCAAACCAGCATGGATGGTTGGGTGCAAAGTCTTGACGCGACCATCCAAGGTTTCTGGGAAACCGGTGATCTGCGAAACCTCGGTGACAGGAATTCCGGCGGCCTGAAGAGCAGCGAAAGTGCCTCCGGTTGAGATGATGTCAACACCCTCGGCCGCAAGCTCGCGAGCGAACTCAACCACTCCGGTCTTGTCTGAAACAGAGATCAGGGCACGGCGAACAATCACGCGGTCGCGGTGGCGGTAATCGGCTGGCTGGTGGTCGTTGTGTGCTGCCATGGTGGTGCCTTTCGAAGGTGAGTCTTGGCCTAGGCCAGGGTAATGGTCTTCGCGGCGATCTTCTTCACGGTCTCAACTAGCAACTCGCGCTCAACAGACTTGATGCGCTCGTGCAGGTCATACTCGTTATCGTCGCTCAAGACCTCGACTTCGCGCTGGGCGATGTGAGGCCCGGTATCGACACCTTCGTCGACAACGTGGATGGTCACGCCAGTAACCTTCGCGCCTGCAGCAAGTGCATCGCGAACGGCGTGAGCGCCAGGGAATGCTGGCAGCAGGGATGGGTGGGTGTTGATTAGGTTTGGGCTCAAAGCGCCGACAAACCCGGCAGGAAGAATCTTCATGAAGCCGGCGAGCACAACTAGGTCTGGGTTGAAGTGCATGACGTTGTCATAGAGAACCTCGGCCCACTTCTCGCGATTCTCGAATGCACCCGGAGTTACAACGAAAGTTGGCACACCAAAAAGCTCGGCGTGAGCCAGGCCATCCGCGGCATTGTCTGAACCTACGGCGATGATCTTGAAGCCATTTAGCGGGTTATTGGCTGCCTCTAGAAGCGCGCGCAGGTTCGAACCTGAACCGGAAATTAGGGCGACGACTGACAGCATTCCTCTAGTTTACCGTTCGCTCAACATCGGATGATCTGCCTCATCCGGGCGAGCGCTGAAGAACGCAGCCAGAATCGAAACCACTGCTGTTTCAACGAAAACAACGGCGGCCAGGATGAGCGGGTTTACCCCAACGGTCTCGAGACGGCCCGGCCCAGCTGAACCAGATGCTAGAGCTGCGAGAAGCCCCATTTCGAGCGCGGCAATCAAGGCAACCGAGAGGCCGAGGCTGATGGCTGCGGACCAAGCCGAAGCGAATTCGAAGCGGATCTCATCCGCGTGTTTTTTAATGGCGATGGTCGCGACAAAGGCGGCAATCAAAGGGACGGCAACGGCAACCAGACCAAGGCTCACCTGACCGGCCGGGATTGCGCCGAGGAAAGGGATGCCGGGCATTGGCCC
>WLGA01000037.1 GCA_009703445.1 Actinomycetota bacterium
CGTGACTTTGCACTTTGGAAGGCGCACAAGGCCGGCGACGCTGCTTCGGCAGCTTGGAACACCCGGTTCGGTGCAGGTCGACCTGGCTGGCACATCGAATGCTCCGCGATGGCGACTAAGTACCTAGGTTCGCAGTTCGACATCCATGGTGGCGGTCTCGACCTGCGCTTCCCTCACCACGAGAACGAACTAGCCCAGAGTTCGGCAGCCGGTGATGCTTTTGCTAATTATTGGCTTCACAACGGGCTCGTAAACGTCTCTGGCCAGAAGATGTCGAAGTCGCTCGGCAACTCGATTTTCGCCGCCGATCTATTGGCTGCCGCTCGCCCGATCGTGGTTCGTTACTATCTCGGTTCGGCTCACTACCGCTCCGTTCTCGACTATCACGAGGGTGTTCTCGAAGAGGCCGAATCAGCCATGTCGCGCATCGAGACGTTCATTGATAAGGCAGCTCGTCGCCTCGGCGGCGCCCCTGTTCTGAGCTCGATCGTTGTTCGCGCTTCGCTGCCAAAAGCTTTCATTACCGCCATGGATGAAGACCTCGCCATGCCTGCCGCACTTGCCGCACTTCATGACGAAGTTCGCTCTGGAAACTCTGCGATTGATTCTGCCGATGATGCCGCTGTGGCAAGCTCGCTCAACTCGGTTTTGGCGATGACGACCGTTCTCGGAATCAACCCGCTTGACTGGGCCGCACCGTCTAACGCCGCGGCCGGCACCGGCAAGGCTCTCGACAACCTCATCCAGGGTCTCATCGCAGAGCGCAATGCGGCTCGCGCCGACAAAGATTTTGCAAGATCAGATGCAATTAGAAACCAACTACAGGCAGCCGGCATCACGCTGGAAGATTCTGCCGACGGAACTCATTGGAGTGTTAATTAATGGCTGGAATAGCAAGACGCCCAGGTGCGTCAAAAAGTAAAAAGGGCGGCAAAGTCGGCACCGGAGGTCACGGAAAGCAGGCCCTAGAAGGTCGCGGCCCAACTCCGAAGGCTGAAGATCGCCCATATCACAAGGCCTATAAGGCAAAGGCAGCCGCTGAAAAGCACAAGCAGGCCACTGGAGCTACCCCGATTCGTCGTGGCGAGTTCTTGGCGCCAACCGCACGCACCGCAGGCTCAGGGGGCGCTGCCGCTCGCTCGGGTCAGCGCGTAGCCAAGGCAGCCGATGCGTCTGAGGTTTTGTCAGGTCGCAACTCGGTAGTCGAGGCCCTTCGTGCCAAGGTGCCGGCCACCGCGCTGTTCATCGCATCTCGAATCGAAATGGATGAGCGCGTCAAGGAAGCCATCAAGCTAGCTGGCGCTCGTGGCATTGCCGTGAACGAGATCACGCGTCCTGAGATGGACCGCATGACCGGCTTCGACTCGGTTCACCAGGGCATCGCGCTTTCGGTTCCGCCATACAAGTACCAGCACCCAATGGAGATGTTGGATCTGATCTTGTCACGCGGGCAGAAGCCGCTATTCGTGGCTCTTGATGGAATCACCGACCCTCGCAACTTGGGTG
The DNA here is from genome assembly GCA_009703445.1 of Actinomycetota bacterium. Taxonomy (GTDB): domain Bacteria; phylum Actinomycetota; class Actinomycetes; order Actinomycetales; family Microbacteriaceae; genus Rhodoluna. The sequence goes on from WLGA01000037.1 coordinate 1,507, forward strand.
CAATCATCCGCTCGGTTGCAGCGTTCGGCGGCCAGGGAGTAATCCTTCCTCAGCGTCGTTCGACCGGTGTTACCGCTTCGGCGTGGAAGACCTCGGCAGGAGCAGCAGCTCGCGTTCCGGTGGCATTGGCTGCCAACCTGAACAACACCCTCAAAGAGTTCAAGAAGCGCGGCGTATTCGTGGTTGGTCTCGATGGAGGCGGCTCTATGGAGCTTCCAGACTTCGACCTAGCCACCGAGCCGCTTTTGCTAGTTGTCGGCTCAGAGGGCAAGGGCCTTTCGCGCCTGGTCACCGAGAACTGTGACGCAGTGCTCTCGATTCCAATCGCTCGCGACACCGAATCTCTAAATGCTGGAATCGCTGCTTCAGTTTCGCTCTACGAAATCTCGAAGCGACGTGCAGCGCTCAAGCGCAAGTAATCTCTTCAAAAGAAAGAACCCCCGACCAAAGGTCGGGGGTTCTTTCAATTTCTAGTCTCTAGACCAAATCGCGCCAATCGATTTCATCGTCGTCCTCGGCAACCACGATGGTTCCGGACGGAACAGCGTTAGGCAGAGTTATCGCCTCGGTCATTGGGTTGAGGTATGCCTCCTCCTCGCGACGGTTCACCAATACATTTTCGATGTATGACTGAACGGCCTCGGCAGTCGGAACATCACGCTTCTGGTTTTCCATCATGTACCAGCGATGTTCGAGCACCTGGTGATAGATTTCGGCAGGCTCGAGGCGACCAAGTAGGTGCTTCGGAATCGCGGTCACTACCGGCTCAAAAGAGTTGCTCAGCCACTCGTGCGCCAAGACTTCTTCATCGGCGCCCGGTCGCGGGTGTTCGATTCGGTACTGGTCTAGGTCATTGAGTAGACGACGTGCTTGGTTTTCTTCGACATCCAAGCCGGTGAGGCGGATGAGTCTTCGAGCGTGGTGACCGGCGTCGACAACCTTTGGCTGAATTCGCACGGTCGTGCCGTTGCTATCGGTTTTGATGGCCATTTCTTCGATGTCGAAACCTAGTTCGTTTAGGCGGTCGACGCGGCGGTTTATCTTCCACCGGTCGGCTGCCTCAAAGGTTTCACTGCCGGTGAGTTCGACCCAAAGCTCGCGATACTTGGCAACGATTCGTTCGCTTGTCGCCACCGCATCAACGCCCGGTGCGGCGTTTCCGCTGGCAATGAGATCCATGAGCTCGCCGGCGATGTTGATTCGGGCAATCTCCAGGTCGTTTTCGCGTTGGCCGTTGGAAAGCCCACTGTCATAGAGGTGCCCGGTTTCAGCATCGACCAGATAGGCCGCGAAGGCACCTGCATCGCGGCGGAATAGGGTGTTGGAGAGCGACACGTCACCCCAGAAAAAGCCGGCGATGTGCAGGCGAACCAGCAGCACGGCAAGGGCGTCGACTAGGCGGGTAGCCGTGTCTGGGCGGAGGCCCTGTGACCACATGGCGCGGTAGGGGAGTGAAAACTTCAGGTGGCGGGTGACCAACACTGACAAAAGCTCTTCGCCGTCATCCGTGGTGCGCCCGTTAATGATTGCAAAAGGCTCGACGCACGGCACATCGAGCTTCAGCAGCTGCTTGAGCATGTCATATTCGCGTTTGGCAAGCTCTGGCAGTGTCTCTTTGATCGCAATTACGTGATTGTTGAGGTGCGCAAAGCGAACCGTGTGGCGGCTCAGACCCTTCGGCAAGGCCGCGATGTTCTCGGTAGGCCAATCTTCTAAAGGCAAATGCCACGGTAGATCCAGCAGTGCTGGCTCTACCGTGGCAGCCGTTATATCTAGTGAGCTCAACGGTTAGTTAAGACGCTCGCCGGTTTCTACGTCGAACAAGTGGACGATTCCACCCTCGGCCTTTAGGAACACGTTGTCACCCTTGTGTGGGTGAACGCGGCCATCCACGCGAGCGGTGATGTCCTGCTCTGCGCCGTCAAGGTGTGAGCGACCGTATAGGAAGCCGTCTGCTCCGAGCTCTTCAACTACGTCAACGTCAACTTCGATGCCTTCGTTGGCGCTTACGTGCAGACCCTCTGGGCGGATACCCACGGTGATGCTCTTTGCGTTGGTCTTAGCAAGGATGTTGGCGGCAACTGGAAGAACGGTGTTACCGAACTGAACTCCACCATCAACGATTGGAAGCTGCAGCAGGTTCATTGCAGGTGAGCCAATGAAGCCAGCAACGAATACGTTGGTTGGGTTTTCGTAAAGCTCGCGAGGGGTTGCAACCTGCTGAAGTAGGCCGTCCTTTAGAACTGCAACGCGGTCACCCATGGTCATAGCTTCGACCTGGTCGTGGGTCACGTAAACAGTGGTTACACCGAGACGACGCTGAAGAGATGCGATCTGGGTGCGGGTCTGAACGCGAAGCTTGGCGTCAAGGTTTGAAAGAGGCTCATCCATGAGGAACACCTGAGGCTTGCGAACAATCGCGCGACCCATGGCTACGCGCTGACGCTGACCACCTGAAAGGGCCTTTGGCTTGCGAGCTAGGTATGGCTCAAGGTCAAGAAGCTTGGCTGCCTCAAGAACGCGCGCTGCACGCTCTTCCTTGGCAACGCCAGCAATCTTTAGCGCGAAGCCCATGTTCTCGGCAACGGTCATGTGTGGGTAAAGAGCATAGTTCTGGAAAACCATGGCGATGTCGCGGTCCTTTGGCGGAACGTGGGTTACATCGCGGTCGCCGATCAGGATGCGACCTGCGTTGACCTCTTCTAGACCTGCAAGCATGCGCAGGGTGGTTGACTTTCCACAGCCTGAAGGACCAACGAGAACTAGGAATTCACCATCGGCGATTTCTAGGTTGATCTTGTCTACAGCTGGGCGCACGCCGCCTGGGTACAGGCGAGTGGCGTTATCGAATGTTACTGATGCCATTTTTTCTTTTCCTTCACCGGCAGGTACGTGCCGGACGATCCATAGTGATAGAAACCCAACAAGGATGCTGGGCCCTTCTATTATGACAGCCATACCGGCCTCGCCTAGGATAGAAAAGCTGTCCGAAATCAAATCGAGACATTACGAGCGAGGGATTCATGACTTCAAACGAGAACAGACCTACCCGCAACCAGCAGCGCGAAGAAGCGCGAGCAAAAGCCAAGGCTCTTCGAGAGCAGCACAAGAAGGGCGAGCGCCGCAAGCGCGTTGGCCTTCAGGTCGGCATCGCTGTGGTCATCCTGGCCGCAGTCGGCATCGTGGTTGGTGCAATTGCCTCTGGCTCTGGAACCCCTGCATCTGCTACCGCACCTAAAAACCTAATTTTTGATGGTGGCCTCAAGCTCGGAACCGGCGTTCAGGCCTTCACCAGCGACTTCACTCCAGAACCTGCCCCGGCAGCAACAGCTGGAGCAACAACTCCACCAAACATCGTGGTTTACATCGACTACCAGTGCCCAATCTGTCAGGCTTTCGAGGTTCCAAACTCGTCACAGATTAAGAACTGGGTCAACACCGGTGCGGCAACACTCGAAATCCACCCACTTTCATTCTTGGATGGCCGTGGAACTCCGAACGAGTATTCGAGCCGTGCAGGCAACGCAGCAATTTGTGTCGCCGAATATGCACCAAACAGCTTCTTTGACTACAACGCACTGCTATTCGAGAAGCAGCCGGCCGAGGGCACCGCTGGCCCGAGCAACGACGAATTGGTGAAGTATCTTTCACAGGTTCAGATTCCTGCGAGCGAGAAGTTGACCAGTTGCATCAAGAACAAGGACTTCGGTCCTTGGCTGCTAGATCACACCAGCAAGGTTCTCAGCACTCCAATCGCTGGCACCGACCAGACCGTGGATGGAACTCCTTACATCCTGGTAAATGGTCAGCGTTACACCTGGAAGACCGGCGAAGAACTAATGAGCCCTGCTCGTTTCGCCCAGTTTGTTCAGGCCGCTGGCGCTCAGCAGTAATTTAGGCAAAAGAAAAACCCCGGACATTGCGTCCGGGGTTTTTCACTTAACGGAGCCGACTAGGGGACTTGAACCCCTAACCCCCGTATTACAAGTACGGTGCGCTGCCAATTGCGCCAAGTCGGCTTGTTGCCGAAGCAACCTGAACAGTCTACTAAAAAGCTCGCGGCTTATTCGGCCGAGAAGGTGATGCTGACCGAGTTGATGCAGTAGCGGTCGCCGGTTGGGGTCTGCGGTGCATCTTCGAAAACGTGGCCGAGGTGGCAGCCGCAGCCAGAGCAGCGAACTTCAGTGCGAAGCATTCCATGGCTACGGTCCTCGATTAGCTCGACGGCGTCGCCCGCTTTCGGCTCATAGAAGCTTGGCCAACCACAGTGCGAGTCAAACTTTGAGTTGCTCTTGAAAAGCTCGGCTCCGCAACCCTTGCATGAGAAGGTGCCAACTCGGCCTTCCTCCAGGAGTTCGCCGGTGTAGGCGCGTTCGGTTCCGGCCTCGCGAAGAACGTGATATTCGAACTCGCTCAGCTCTTCACGCCACTGTTCTTCGCTTTTATTTACCGGATACTCCATCGAATCGCCTTTCGTCTGCCTAATATTAACCGCACCCAAATCTCGGTGCTTGAAGGTTAAGCAGGATTCATGTCGCAAAAGTTCCCACTCGACGAATTTGATTCGGTGGTTTCGCACGGTGGTCGCCACCGTGTTCGCCGCACACCAAAAATTCGCGCGCTCGAGTTCTTGCGAATTGTTGTCGTAGCTCTAGTGGTCGCCGTCGTCGGATACTTCGGGCTCAAGTTGGTTGACAGCGCAAATCTTTTTTCGGCTAGTGAGCCGGTGCCGACCATCTCAGTAACCGACATTGCCAAGGGTCTCGAAATCACAGTCTTGGATGCCACCGCGACAAGTGGAACCGCTGATCGAGTGGCGGCCACACTGGTAGATGGCGGTTTCAACGTTGTCTCAGCTGGTCAACTCGGTGGCGATAGTTCCTCTAACACTGAGGTTGGTCAGACTATTGTTTTCTTCTTTAATGCTGATGACAAGGCTGCCGCCGCGGTGATCGCCAAGACCCTGGGAGCCTACCCGGTGAAGCAATCTACGGCTTATGCAGGCAACGTAACCATCGTCCTCGGAGCGGATTTCAAGTAAATCCTACCCAAACGCAGTTATAACTTATCTATAACCAAGTAATCTTTCTGCTGGAAACGCTTGCCAAGCCCTACCCCCTAGGGGCTAGTGTTAGTAATGGTCGTAGCAGTATCCGCAGCACAAGCTCTTTTTCTATGCGACTCAACCTGGCATTTAGTCATGGTTGTCATATAGCAACAGGAGTAAAGCAATGGCACAAGGTACCGTCAAGTGGTTTAACGCTGAAAAGGGTTTCGGCTTCATCACTCAGGATGGCGGAGCAGATGTATTCGTACACTTCTCAGCAATCCAGTCAGAGGGTTACAAGGAGCTTAAGGAAAACCAGCGCGTAGAGTTCGAAGTTAAGAACGGCGACAAGGGTCCTCAGGCAGACAACGTACACGTAATCTAAGCGACCGCCTAGATTTCAAAATCACCCTCCCTTCGGGGAGGGTGATTTTCTTTTAACCCGGGCACATTTGCGATCCTGAGAGTTCGCTAACAGGGAACCAAATGGATTTGGCAGTCGGGGGTGGAGAGTGCCAAAATAGAGTTAGCACTCAAACCCAAAGAGTGCTAATCACTTACAGGAGATTGAAACCAAAATGGCAAAAATCATTCACTTCAATGAAGAGGCACGTCGCGGCATGGAGCGCGGTCTCAACATCCTTGCTGACACCGTCAAGGTAACCCTTGGCCCGCGTGGTCGCAACGTAGTTCTAGAGAAGAAGTGGGGCGCCCCGACCATCACCAACGATGGTGTTTCGATTGCCAAGGAAATCGAACTGGACGACCCATTCGAGCGCATCGGCGCAGAGCTAGTCAAGGAAGTCGCTAAGAAGACTGACGACGTAGCCGGCGACGGAACCACCACCGCAACCGTTCTTGCACAGGCTTTGGTTCGCGAAGGCCTTCGCAACGTTGCCGCTGGTGCTGACCCGATCAGCCTGAAGCGTGGCATCGAGAAGGCTGTTGCTGCAGTAATCGCCGAGCTAGTTGCAAACGCAAAGCCAGTAGAGACCCAGGCTCAGATTGCTGCAACGGCATCGATCTCAGCAGGCGACACTCAGATTGGTGAGCTAATCGCCGAGGCAATCGAGAAGGTTGGCAAGGAAGGTGTGGTCACCGTTGAGGAGTCAAACACCTTCGGCATCAACCTAGAGCTCACCGAGGGTATGCGATTCGACAAGGGCTACATCTCGGCATACATGGTCACCGACCCTGAGCGCCAGGAGGCCATCCTTGAGGATGCCTACGTGCTCATCGTGAACGGCAAGATCTCAAACATCAAGGATGTTCTGCCAATCGTTGACAAGGTTATCCAGGCCAACAAGCCACTATTGATCATTGCTGAAGACGTAGACGGCGAAGCACTAGCCACCCTGATCGTCAACAAGATCCGCGGCATCTTCAAGTCAGTTGCTGTCAAGGCACCTGGCTTCGGCGACCGTCGCAAGGCAATGCTTCAGGACATCGCAATCCTTACCGGCGGTCAGGTCATCTCAGAAGAGGTCGGCCTAAAGCTAGAAAACACCACCCTTGATCTTCTAGGCCGTGTTCGCAAGGTTGTAATCACCAAGGATGAGACCACCATTGTTGAGGGTGCCGGAAACGCAGAGCAGATTGCTGGCCGCGTTGAGCAGATCCGTCGCGAGATGGAGAACACCGACAGCGACTACGACCGTGAGAAGCTTCAGGAGCGTCTAGCCAAGCTTGCCGGCGGTGTAGCAGTCATCAAGGCTGGTGCAGCAACCGAGGTTGAGCTAAAGGAGCGCAAGCACCGCATCGAGGATGCAGTTCGAAACGCGAAGGCAGCGGTTGAAGAGGGTATCGTCGCCGGTGGCGGCGTTGCGCTAATCCAGGCTGGCACCACCGCGTTCGGCAAGCTAGACCTAGTCGGCGACGAGGCAACCGGTGCGAACATCGTTCGCGTCGCAATCTCGGCTCCGCTAAAGCAGATCGCAATCAACGCTGGTCTAGAGCCAGGTGTTGTTGCCGACAAGGTTGCTCACCTACCTGTTGGTCACGGTCTAAACGCCGCGACTGGCGAGTATGTTGACATGCTTGGCGCAGGCATCAACGACCCAGTGAAGGTAACCCGCTCGGCGCTGCAGAACGCAGCATCGATTGCTGGTCTATTCCTAACCACCGAGGCAGTCGTTGCCGAGAAGCCAGAGGCGCACGCTCCAGCAGCTGCACCTCAGGGCGGCATGGACTTCTAAAGTCATAGGTTCAAACCAAAGAGGCGGTCACTTCGGTGGCCGCCTCTTTGCTTTATAAGAACAAACGCTGGTTGGCCAGTTCGATTTCCGCGTAGTGGTTAGCTGCAATAGCTAAAGCGGTGCCCAGCGAACCAAGTTGATTCGCAACAACAGCCTCTGTTGAGCGCCACTGAGTTGCCAATTCTTGAAAGCTGTTTGAGGCCAGACCTGTCCAACTCGACTGCAGCCCCAGGAGTTGGCCGTGCAGCAGTTCAACCTCTTGGTTGATTCGGCCAATAGTCGCTTGAATGCTGGCGTTTGCCGCCCATACCTGATCGCTGTCCACGCTGAATTGAGCCATGGTTCCAGTTTTGGGTGGGCGAGCCTGCGCCTAGCTACACAGCTAAGAAATTGTGGAGAACTACGCGACCGGCAAGGTCACGCGGAAAGTGGCTCCACCGCCGAGAGTTTCGTCGGCGACGATTTCACCCTCGTGGCGTTCAATAATGGTGCTGACAATTGAGAGCCCAAGACC
>WLGA01000038.1 GCA_009703445.1 Actinomycetota bacterium
GGTCGAGGGTTTGGTGCAGTTCGTCGACGGTCTTTGGTCGGAACGCGTTGCGCACCTCGGGCCGGTTGAACGCGATGCGCACAATCCCTAGCTTGTTGTGCTTGTGATATGTGATGTCTTCGAGCGCATCGAAGCCTGGCACCTCGTGCCAAATGCTCGAGTCGAAGATTTCAGAAACCTGCTTGGTCATGGTTCAAGCCTAACTAGTTGAGGAGTTTGAAAGCACGGTCGAGTCGGTCAACCCACCAGTCGATGCGGTGATCTTCGGCTTCAAAAATGTCGAGTTTCTGCTGGTCAATTTCGACTCGGCGAACATCGATGAAGCCATCGACCGGCAAGAGCGGTTGACGCGTGACGTCGCCGGCCAACAACGAAGCCGTGGCTAGGCCGCAGTCAAAGCGAAGGTCGGGCAACGCGGCAGCCAGATGCGCCCCCATCGAGATTCCGACCGATGAATCGAGGGCACTCGAGACCACTACCGGCAAACCGGCACCACGAGCGATTTCCATCGCGCGGCTGATTCCACCGAGTGGCGCAACCTTTAGAACCAGGATGTCGGCCGCCTCGGCCTCGACAACCAGCATTGGGTCGGAAGCTTTTCGAACCGATTCGTCGGCTGCAATTGGCACATTGAAGCTTGATTCAGCGATCATCTGACGGAGACGGGCCAACTCGTCGATGGTCTTGCAAGGTTGCTCGAGGTACTCGAGTTCGATGCCCTGGCCGGCCAACGCCTTGATGAAGCTGAAGCTGAGTTCAGGGCTCCAACCGCCGTTTGCATCCAGGCGAATCTTCGCCTCTGGGTAAAGCTTTCGCACTTCAACAATGCGGTCAACGTCTTGGCCCGGGGTCTGACCTGGCTCGGCAACCTTGATCTTCACGGTGCTAAATGATCCAAATCGAGCGAGCACAGCTGCAACCTGATCAGGTGCAACAGCCGGCAACGTTGCGTTTACCGGGATGCGATCGCGCACCGCAGTCGGAGTCTTGCCATAGGCAAACTCGATGGCGGCCGAGAGCCAAACCGCTGCCTCTTCATCCGGGTATTCAAGGAATGGCGACCACTCGGCCCAACCATTTGGGCCCTCGAACAACATGACCTCGCGATCGACCACGCCGCGAAACTTGGTTCGCAGCGGAAGCGAAACGACTCTGGCCGAAGCCAGCAGGTCGGTGAGTGCCGGCTTCACTATTTCAGACCGCTATAAACGTGCAGACCCTTGAAGAACAGGTTCACAATGGTGAAGTTGAAGAGGATTGCCACGAACCCGATGACGCCGAGCCAAGCCGAGCGCTTTCCGCCCCAACCGCGAGTCGCGTTTGCGTGCAGGTAACCCGCATAGATTGTCCAGATGATGAAGGTCCAAACCTCTTTTGTGTCCCAGCCCCAGTAGCGGTGCCAGGCGCGTTCGGCCCAGATGGCCCCGGCGATCAGTGTGAAGGTCCAGAGGATGAAGCCGATGATGTTGAAGCGATAAGCCATGCGCTCAAGCTTCTCTTCCTTCGGGAAGAGCGCCAAAACACGACGCAGGGTTCCGACCAACTTCGCCTTGGATGACTTGACCCAGTTGGCGGTTTTGAACAGGTATGCAATCGACAACGCAGCAGCGATGTTGAAGAACGAGGTCGCCAGAACTGCAACCAAAACATGGATGACCAGCCAGTAGCTCTGCAGCGCAGGCATCAACGACTTCACTTCGACGTAGAAGACTGTGTCTGCCACACCGAGAATCAGAAGGTTGAAGCCGGCCACGAAGGTCGCAATCAAGCGGATGTCCTTGATGGTCAGCGCCAAAAGGAAGATGAAGACGACGATGAATGAGCCTGTGATCGAGAACTCATACATGTTTGCCCATGGCACACGAGAGGCAGATATGCCTCGCAAGACCATGCCGACACCGTGAATCGTCGCAGCCAGAATAAGCATCGCAATACCAACGCGCTCGAGACGCGATGCGCCGGCACGAACCGACTTCTTGGTGCTTGCCAGCTGTGACAGGTGCAGCGCGAAAGCCAGGAACGCGAAGGTGTAAACCAACATGGCACCTTCGACAACCAGGCGCGAAACTGCTGCTAAGTCGGCGTTGAGCGTGATGCTATTCATCGGCTACTTTCTGCTTTGGTGAGGCTGCAGTTTTTGCAACCTTTTTGGAGCCCTTTTTATTCGGGGCAAGTTCTGCTGCAAGATCAGCGACTACCTTTTCGAGCACCGGGTCATCGCCTCGGGCAAGGGCCGCCAATTCGAATCCGGTTTCGGTTCGGCGAACCCAAACTCGGCGACGCGGCACCAGCAAGGATGTGGTCACGCCGGCCAAAGCTAGCAGTGCAAAAATCAGCACCCAGATTCCGCCTGGGTTGTGGCTTACGTCAAGGGAGGAAAAACGCTTAAGCCCATCGAAGGTCACGGTGCCGAGATCATTTGGCAGCTTGACGGTTTCACCGAGTTGCAGGCGAAGACCCTTGACCCCCGACTTGCCGCCGGCTACCTGCTTCATGTTCTTGATGTCTAGCGCAAACACATTCTTCGGCTCGCCGCCGTTGATTCCAAGGTCGCCTTCATAGACGTTCATCGAAAGCATCGGAAGTGCCGGGTCTGGATACAACGAGGTCAGCGCGCCCGATTCGAGGGTTCCAACCGTTGGATAGAAGAACGAGATGATGCCGTATTGCTTTGGCACATCGGTGACCTTGATCACTCCAAGCGAGGTGTAGTTGGCGTCCTGAGGCAGGTAAGGGGTCGAGCCCGAGTAAACCACCTGACCGGCAGCATCACGGATGGTGATCGATGGCGCATAACCGTTTCCGGTGAGGTAAATGTTGCCGTTCGGCATTGCCAGCGGCTCATTGACGCGGATCTTGGCTTTCGCCTGCTCACCGGTGGCACCGAGGGTCGTCGAAACAAACGCGCGGAAGTCTGTTGGGGTTCCGGTGTTGGCCTTGTTCTTCAGGGTCTCATCGCGATAGAAATCGACCTCGAATTTGTCGAGGCGAACGCTGTATGGAACCAACTGGTCTTCCTTGAAGAAGGTGCCCGGTGAGAACGAGTCATAGCCCGCGAGGTTGTTCACAAAGCTTTCGCCCTCAACCAAAACGCGCTGGCCGCTGTAGCTCAGACCGCCGCCGACACCGACGGCAATCAAGACACCGATTAGAGACAGGTGGAAAACCAAGTTGCCGGTCTCGCGAAGGTAGCCGCGCTCTGCGCTGACCGAACCGGTGGCCGAATCCCCAGCCAAAAGAGTGCGATAGCCCTGCTTCTTGAGCAGCTTTTGGGCTTTGCCGAGCAACGCATCCGGGCTCTTTTTGCCTGACCACTCGACGGCCAAGTATGCCGGCATGCGCTTTAGGTTTCGCGGCGTTTCAACCGGCGGCAAACGAAGCGCCCGGGCGTGAGCCGCGGTGCGCGGAACGACACAGCCGATCAGCGAGGCGAATAGCAAAATGTAGATCGCCGAGAACCAGGCCGAGGTGTAAACGTCGAAAAGCTGAATAGCGTCGAGCGCCGGTGCAAGCACCGGGTTTGCCTTGAAGTAGGCGGTGACGCCGTTTGGGTCTGCTGATCGCTGCGGGAAGACCGAGCCAGGCACGGCCGCGGCCGCCAAAAGCAACAGCAAGATCAGCGCGGTGCGCATCGAAGTTAGCTGACGCCAAATCCAACGCAACCAACCCTTCAGGCCAATTGCCGGCGAGATGATTTCTTCGCTCGGGTCGAATCTAGATTGCTGGGATGAAGGCAACCGTCACCTCCTGAATCAAGATGATGATGCCGTTCCAAAGCCCGGTGAGCAGAAGCACACCGAGTGCAATCAAGATTGAACCACCGAAAATATTGAAGACACGGATGTGGCGCTTCACGAAACCAACCGACTTTGTCGCCCAGCCGAATCCGGCAGCAATCGCGATGAATGGCAGGCCTAGGCCCAACGAATAAAGCACAGTCAACAATGCGCCGCGTGAGGCCGAGGCCTCATCCAAGGACAGGGTCAGAACCGCGGCCAGGGTCGGGCCGATGCAGGGCGTCCAGCCGAGCCCAAACGCGATGCCTAGCAGCGGTGCACCGATTAGACCCAAGCGAGGCGAAACCTGCATCTTGAAGGTTCGCTGCATGAACCCGAATTGCCCCACCAAAACCAGACCAAGGATGATGATCAAACCACCGAGGATGCGCTGGATCACCTCACCAAGACCCGACTGAATCAGAGTGCCGAGACCTCCGAAAGCCGCGCCGAGGGAAACGAAAACCAGCGTGAACCCTGCGACGAAAAGCACCGCACCAAGGATGATTCGTGAACGTGATTTCTTCTCACCCGAGCCGGCAGCACCCGAGACAAAGCCCAGGTAGCCAGGAACGAGAGGAAGAACGCAGGGCGACAAAAACGAAATCAATCCCGCCAGCACAGCCAAAGGCATCGCTGCGAGCAGCGAGCCGTTGAGGATGATGTCGCCAGGGTTCACTTATTTAGCCACCTCATCCTGGACGGTTTGAACCAAGGTGGTCAAGATCGACTTGTCGATGCGACCGAGAACGCGAGCCGAAACTCGACCCTGCTTGTCTAGAACCAGCGTGGATGGAACTGCCGCCGGAGTCACGATGCCGGTGAAGGCAAGCGCGACGGTGCCGAACTGCGCGTCAACAATCGAAGGCCAGTCGAGTTTGAAATTGCGATTGAACGCGGCTGCAGTTGCTGCCGAGTCGCGCACATTCACGCCGACGAACTGAACCTTTGGAAACTGCTTTGAGATCGCCAAAAGATCCGGAGCCTCGGCACGGCAAGGCGCACATCCTGCGTACCAGAAGTTCATAACCACGGGCACGCCAGAAAGCTGCTCGCTCGAAAGGATTCCACCGGTTTCGGTCGGGCCGCTCCAGGCCACCGACTTACCGCGGTTAGCGACCGGATATTCGGTAACCGAACCGTCGCCGGCGATGTAGTTTTTGTTGTCCCCGGCCTTGAACTGGCTAGCCAACGGGTCATTTGCGGCACAAGCGCCAAGCCCGAGTGCGAGAGTCGAAGCCACAGCCACAGCCGAAGTGGCACGCAAAATCTGACGCAAAACCTGCGTTGAAAGCTGAGCCTTCATTAGACGGCACCCCTATCGATGACTTTGTGGTTGGCTGCTGTATCGACATAGCCGACCTCGACGAATTTGTCGCCCTGACGTTCAAGAGTTGTGATGCTCGAGAGTGAGCAACGGCGTTGCTTTGGATTGTGCGCCAGCGACTTGCCCGCGACTGTCAACTGAACCATCACGATTGGCAACTGGTGGCTAACGATTACAACATCGCCCGAGTCAACACTGTTCCAAGCATCTTCGATTGCCGACATCATGCGGCCGGCGATTGCCTCGTATGGCTCGCCCCAGCTAGGTTTCTGCGGATTGCGCAGGTGGTAATAAAGGTGCGGGCGAATCAAAATGTGTGAAGCGGTCAGCTTTCGACCTTCAAAGATGTTGTGAGGTTCGATGAGTCGCTCATCCGTGTGTATTTCAACACCGAAGGCATCGGCGACCGGGGCGGCCGACTCTTGGGTTCGAAGCAGCGGCGAAGCAAGGATCTTGACCACTCTGCGACCATCAGCCGCGACGGTTTCAGCCACCTTGGACGCGGCAGATTTGGCCATCTCGTGGCCAAGTTCGCTCAAGCGGAAGTGCGGCAAACGCCCATAAAGAACGCCCCCCGGGTTGTGCACCTCGCCATGACGAATCAGGTGGATGCGGTCGGCGGGCATACCTCAAGTCTACCCTCGGCTAAACTTGGGAATTATGAGAACCCGCACCCTAATCAAAGACCTTGCAGCGCGCGAAGACGGCCCAGTAACCCTAGGCGGTTGGGTCGAGAAGCTTCGTGACCAGAAGCGCATCCAGTTCATCATCCTTCGCGATGAGACCGGCTCTGCTCAGGTCACTTACCCGCGCCCAACAATCGATGACGCACCTGACGAAAACGATGCATTGGCAGCCAAGGTTTCGACCCTGACCAACGGCTCGTTCGTTTGGATCACCGGTCGCTTGGTGCACGACGAGCGCGTAAAGCTCGGCGGTCTTGAGATTCAGCTGGATGACGTTGAAATCGTCACCCTTGCCGACCCAGAAACCCCAATTGCCGACGACACCTCCATCGACAAGCGCATGGACTGGCGCTTCCTGGACCTGCGCCGCCCAGAGATGAACCTGGTCTTCCGCATCCAGACCACCATCGAGGCAACCTGGCGCAAGTATTGGGTCGAGAACGGCTTCGTTGAACTTCACACCCCTAAGTTGATGGCTTCGGCTTCAGAGTCGAACGCAGAGCTCTTCAAGCTCGAATACTTCGAGGGCAACGCATACTTGGCTCAGTCACCACAGTTCTACAAGCAGATGGCGATGATGTCGGGCCTCGGCCGCATCTTCGAAATCGGCCCTGTGTTCCGCGCCGACCCTTCATTCACCTCACGCCACGCAACCGAGTTCGTTTCGGTTGACATTGAGGTTTCATGGATTGACTCGCACGAAGACATCATGGCCATCCAAGAGCAGCTAATGCACGCTGCAATCTCGGCGGTCAAGGAACAGCACGGCGAAGAAATTCTGAAGCACTTCGGAATCGAAGTTCAGGTTCCGTCGATTCCGTTCCCACGCGTCACCTTGCACGATGCAATCGACATCATCAAGGAGCGCGGCCACACCGTTGAGCGCGGCGGCGACCTAGACCCAGAAGGTGAGCGTCAGATTGCTGCTTGGGCCGAAGAGACCCACGGCCACGAGTTCGTGTTCGTCACCGACTACCCAGCGACTGTTCGCCCGTTCTATCACATGCGTCACGCCGACAACCCGGCGCTGACCAACAGCTACGACCTAATCTGGCGCGGCACCGAGATCACCACTGGCGCGCAGCGCGAGCACCGTCTCGATGTTCTAACCGAGCAGGTAAAGCAGAAGGGTCTCGAGCCAGAAGGCCTTCAGACCTACCTTGACTTCTTCAAGTATGGAGCGCCTACCCACGGTGGTTTCGGTATGGGCTTGCTACGCGTTCTAATGCTGCTCTTGCACCAGCCAAACATCCGTGAAGTTGGTTTCTTGTTCCGCGGCCCAAACCGCCTGGAGCCGTAACTAGAACTTCTGAAGAATACCCTTGAGCTTTGCGGCCCAAGGGTATTTTTTTGACAAAAAGTGCAGCACGACAAGCAAAATGGGGAACCAGAACTTCTTCAAAATCCAACGCATTTGGGGCTCCTATTCTGCCGCTGCGGCTACAAGGTCGTTGAGCGCTCCGATGAAACGCTCTTCGTCGATACGCCAATAGTTATGCACTTTGCCGTTGATTAGCAAGACCGGAATTTCCTCCGAGTAGCGCGCGGCTAGCTCGGCGTCATCCAAGACGTTTTGCTGAGCAATCGAAACCGACACGGATGGGTTAGCCGCCAAGAAAGTGGCCAGCACGCGATCGATCGCGGCTTCGGCATCCTCACAGAGGTGGCATCCGGGCTTGCCGATGAGAGTCAGTTCGATGTTCACGAGTCAAGACTAAACTGGCAGGGTGCCGACATCCCCTAAGAAGCCAGCCAAGAGCGCGACCCCGACGAAAATCGAGGCAGCTTTCTTCGACGTCGACAACACCATTTTGCGCGGATCAAGCAGCTTCCTATTCGGCAAGGCCGCGTTCAAGCGTGGCTTCTTCAGCCGTCAAGACTTCTGGCGCTTCGCTTGGCAGCAGGCAAGGTTCATCGCCCGCGGCGAGACTGCAACCACGGTTGACCAAATCAAGGACCGCGCGCTTGGCTTGATTGAGGGCCACAAGGCCGACGGCCTAGCCGCATTGACCGACGAGGTCTACGAAAATTTCATCAGCCCAAAGCTCTGGCCGGAGACTGTTCGCATTGCCAAACAGCACATCCAAGAAGGCCGCGAAGTCTGGTTGGTAACCGCAACCCCTCAGGAAATCGCCGAAGTAATCGCCGAACGTCTTGGGTTGACCGGCGGCCTCGGCACCCTGATTGAACGCAAGGATGGCATCCTCACCGGCAAACTGGTCGGCAAGCCGCTGCATGGCAAAGCCAAGCGCAAAGCCATCCGTGCTCTCGCTAAGGAGCGCCACATCAGCCTCAAGCGCAGCTATGCCTACAGCGACAGCGTGAACGATCTTCCGATGCTGACGGCTGTCGGCCATGCAATCGCAATCAATCCAGACAAAGAACTAGCCAAGTATGCCAAGGCTGCAGACTGGAAGATTCTCGACTTCAAGAAGCGCGAACTGCGCGCCAATAAGTAATCACCCACGGCATCCAAATGCTCGAAAACCTTGGCGCATTCGTGCTTACCGCGGTGTTCATCACACTCGTACCCGGTCAGGGTGTGGCCATGGTTCTTCGCCAAGGCCTGATGGCTGGGGCAACCGCCGCACGCCTTTCCATCCTTGGTAACAGCACTGGCTTAGTGGTTTGGACGGTCGCGAGCGCTGTTGGGCTCTCGGCAATTTTTAGAGTCTCGCCAATTGCTTTTGAAATTTTGAAATGGGCCGGTGTTGCATACCTAGTTTTCATGGCCGCCCAAACGCTATGGAGTTTGCGGTCCACGAGCCACAACTTCGACTTTGATGGTCAAGAAAATCAAACCGCAGGTCAAGCCTTCAGAGTAGGTTTCCTAACTAACATCACAAATGCCAAGGCAATGGTTTTCGCGCTCGCATTTCTGCCGCAATATGTGCCAAGAGAATTTAATCTGACCCTTGGCATTCTGATCTTCGGCCTAATTTGGGCGGCGATTTCTGGCAGCTGGTATCTGGTCTTGGTTGCCGGCATAAACAAGGCCCACGTCTGGCTTCAGACTCCTCGCGTTCGCAGAGGCCTAACGGCGGTGTCCGGGGTCGGCATTTTCATCCTGGCAATCGGCCTCGTTATCGCGCCGGCTAAATAACCCCTCCGTGCAGCCCGGTTAAACAAGAAACCCGCCGAAGCAATGCTTGGCGGGGTTTTTTGTTGAGTAAGCCGAAGTCGACTTACTTCTTGTTGCGACGCTGGTGACGAGTCTTACGAAGCAACTTGCGGTGCTTCTTCTTCGACATACGCTTGCGGCGCTTCTTAATTACTGAACCCATAGGGACCTCACAGATTTTGGATGTCACCGACAAGAACAGCCAGTGAACAAAACGATTTCTCCAGTCTACACTCAGACCATGACCGAAAAACAGCAGTTTAAGCTCGTTCGTGACTATGGGGATTTCGAACTTCGGGAGTA
>WLGA01000039.1 GCA_009703445.1 Actinomycetota bacterium
CATGCCGAAGCTTCAGAGAATCCGGTGGCCTTGGCGAGGTCCATTCGAGCCATCGGCGCTCGCGCGGGTGTAGCAATCAAACCAGGAACCGATGTCGAACCGTTCTTGGATTTGCTCCAGGAATTCGATCAGCTGTTGGTAATGACGGTTGAGCCAGGCTTTGGTGGCCAAAGCCTGATTGAAGACACTCTTGCCAAGGTATCCAAGGCTCGCCGCAAGATTGACTCAGAGAAACTCGATGTTTGGTTGCAGGTTGATGGCGGAATCGATGAGTCAAACATTGAACGCGTTGCATCTCTAGGGGCCGACACATTCGTCGCAGGTAGTGCGGTGTTCAAGGCAGATGATCGAGCCAAGCAGATTGAAAACCTTCGTAATCTTGCGGATTTAGGCATCAAACACCGCCACTAGCCTCTAAATCACACGGTAACCTAGAGGTATGAAGTCGTTTGATCAGCTTTTCGCAGAAATTAGCGAAAAGGCAGCCTCCCGCCCAGCCGGTTCTGAAACCGTTAAGTGGCTCGACGCTGGCGTTCATACCATCGGCAAGAAGGTCGTCGAAGAGGCGGCCGAAGTATGGATGGCTGCCGAACATGAGGGCAACGAACGCACCGCTGAAGAGATTTCTCAGCTGATCTATCATCTCCAGGTCATGATGGCTGCCAAGGGCATCACCCTCAAAGACCTCGAAAAATTCTTCTAAAACTTTTTATCTACGAAAGAGACGACATTGCTTAGAGTTGCCGTCCCAAATAAGGGCATCCTTTCCGAATCAGCGATCCTCATGCTCAAAGAGGCCGGCTACACAGTGCGTCGCGACCCGAAAGATTTGCACGTTGTCGACCAGGCTCACGGAATCGAATTCTTTTACCTTCGCCCTCGCGACATTGCAACCTATGTCGGCGCTGGCTCACTCGACGTCGGATTCACTGGTCTAGACCTTCTCCTTGACAGTCGCTCTAAGGCCGAAAGCGTCGCCGATCTAGGCTTCGGAGGTTCAACCTTCCGCTTCGCCGGCCCAGTGGGAGCGTTCAAGTCGCTCAAGGATCTCGCTGGCAAGCGCGTCGCCACCGCATACCCGCACCTGGTCGAAGATTTCCTGAAGGCCGAGGGCGTTGAGGTAGAGCTAGTCCAACTCGATGGCGCCGTTGAGGTTGCCGTGCGCCTCGGAGTGGCCGATGCCGTTGCCGATGTGGTTTCGACCGGTAACACCCTGCGTCAGGCCGGTCTTGAGATCTTTGGTCCAGTCATCCTAGAAAGCTCTGCGCAGCTGATTGTGGCCCCAAACCGCAAGGCAGACCACATGCAGCTCCTTCGCCGCATGCAGGGAGTGCTAGTCGCTCGCGAGTACGTCATTTTTGACTATGACTGCCCGGCAGATCTTGTTGCTCAGGCTTCTGCAATCACGCCCGGAATCGAATCGCCAACGATTTCTCCGATGCGCGACAGCGATTGGGTTGCGGTGCGATCTCTGGTTCCGGCCAACGAGATCAACGCGAAGATGGATGAACTTTACGAACTCGGAGCACGCGCTATTTTGGTTAGCGCTATTCACGCCGCGAGAATCTAGTGTCACTTTCCATCCGAGTCATTCCTTGCCTCGACGTCGCAGACGGCCGAGTGGTCAAGGGTGTCAACTTTTTGAATTTGCGCGATGCCGGAGACCCAATTGAACTGGCCGCTCGTTATTACGCAGACGGCGCAGACGAACTGACTTTTCTAGACGTGCATGCCACCGTCGACAATCGATCAACCATGTATGACTTGGTAACGGCCTGTGCCGAGCAGGTTTTCATTCCGCTGACCGTTGGTGGGGGAATCCGCGAGGTTGACGACGTAGCGAAACTCCTTGCGGCCGGTGCAGACAAGATCAGCGTTGGATCTGCCGGCATCTCGAACCCTCAGCTTTTGAACGACATCGCTAACCGCTTTGGCAATCAGGTTTTGGTGATTTCACTAGACCTCAAGAGATCACCAAAGACCGAGTCTGGATACGTCGTTACCACCCACGGAGGTCGCAACGAAACTGAACTCGATGCTCTTGCCTGGGTGAAACAAACCATCGAGTTGGGTGCTGGCGAACTACTGGTCAACAGCATCGACGCCGATGGCACCCGAGCAGGTTTTGATGAAGAGATGCTTCGTGACATCCGTGCCATTGCAAAAATTCCAGTAATCGCCTCCGGTGGAGCGGGCAAGGCCGCCGATTTCCCCGTTGCCGCAGCCGCGGGTGCAGATGCCATCCTGGCAGCCTCAATTTTTCACGAGGGTTCGGTTTCAATTCAAGACGCGAAGGCCGCTCTAAAGGGCGCCGGCTACGAGACGAGGTAAGCATGCCTTTTGATAGAGCAGCAATAGCGAACTTGACCTATAACGAGTCAGGCCTGATTCCGGCGATTGTGCAAAGCGCAACCAGCGGTCGAGTCCTGATGATGGCTTGGATGAACTACGAGTCACTTTTGAAAACCCTCGAAGTAGGGGAGACCGTCTTTTTCTCAAGGTCACGTAACGAACTCTGGCACAAGGGTGCGACCTCCGGAAACACTCAAAAGGTCATGTCTATCGAGGCGGATTGCGACTCAGACACCTTGCTGATCAAGGTGCTCGAAAATGGCCCGGCATGTCACACCGACGCTGAGTCTTGCTTCGATGTCAGCACGCTGTTTATCTCACCCGATTTTTCAGCGGCCAACGACTCGGATGGGGGAGAAGATGCCTAAGGTTCAGTACACGCTCCAGCAGGTTCGCGAGCTGGCCGGCAGACACAAGGTCGTCCCAATCATTGAGACCCTGTTCTCGACCACCGAGACCCCGCTCTCGATTTTTGAGAAACTCGCAGCCGATAAAAAGGGAAGCTTCCTTCTCGAATCTGCCGAGCAAGGCGTCTGGGCTCGTTACAGCTTCGTTGGAGTCAATAATCGCGGCTCAGTGCTGCAAACCGACGGTGGCGAGGTTAAGTGGCATTCAGCCGATGGCCTGAGCCCCTTGCCGAGCCAGTCGGAGCAACTGCAAAACACTGCCCTTGGCGCCGTTAACCAAATTCAACAGGCGTGGACGAGCGAACCGCTGCCGGGTGTTCCTCCGCTAAGCAGTGGCCTAGTCGGTCTGCTTGCCTGGGACGTCATCCGAGAAATCGAAAAGCTTGGTCCTGCTCCGGCAAAAGACTTCCCGAGCCCAACCGCCGCATTCGTGATGTTCCAAGACCTAGTGATCATGGATCACCACACCAGCAACATACTCTTGGTCTCCAACGTCTTCGTCGAGAATGGCGTTGACCTAAACGCGGCATACGAGGATGCTCTGATTCGCATCGACCGCATGCGCAGTGACTTATTCAAGCCGTCACAGGTGCTTCTGGCAGACGTAGACATGAATAGCCAGTCAAACATTCAGCACCGAGTAAGCGAGTCTGCATTTATTGAGACGGTCGAGAAGTCAAAGCACTTCGTTCGCATCGGTGACGTTTTCCAGGTTGTCTTGTCGCAGCGCTTCGATCATGAAGTGAGCGCATCTCCGCTAGATGTTTATCGCGTGCTACGAGCTTTGAACCCAAGCCCATACATGTATCTGCTGAACTTTCAGGATGAGAACGGCGACTATTCCGTGGTCGGCTCATCGCCGGAAGCCCTGGTCACGGTTCAAGACAAACACGCTGTGATGCACCCGATCGCCGGCTCTCGTCCACGCGGTCAGGGCTCGGAACAAGACGAAGAGTTTGCCGAAAGTTTGCTGGCCGACAATAAGGAAAAGGCCGAGCATCTGATGCTGGTCGATCTCGCCCGAAACGATCTCTTGAAGGTCTGTGAACCTAGCTCAGTGAACGTAACCGAGTTCATGAAGATCCACCGATTCAGCCACATCATGCACCTCGTTTCAACGGTTGAAGGTCAGATTCGTGAAGGCCAAACACCGATCGATGTTTTCAAAGCTACCTTCCCAGCCGGCACTCTTTCAGGTGCTCCTAAGCCTCGTGCGCTGGAAATCATCGACGAGCTGGAAATCACCAATCGAGGCATCTTCGGCGGCGTGGTCGGTTACTTCGACTTCGCCGGAAACGCCGACGTCGCAATCGCAATCCGCACGGCATTCATCCGTGATGGCATCGCCCACGTTCAAGCTGGTGCTGGCATCGTCCTGGATTCAATTCCTGCATCGGAGCATGCCGAAACCATCGCCAAGGCCGGAGCCCCGATGCGCGCCGTCGTTGCCGCCAACCACATGGTTCGCAGAGATAAATGACCAAGTCACGCGCTCTGACCCTTTGGGCAGCACTGGTCATTCTGAGTTACATTTTTGCCAGTCAAGACTGGTACACGCTCTCGATGTCGCCAAACGGAGAATCGGTCAAGCTGGCGAGCTTCGACGGAATGAGTGCTTATGGCAATCTTTCACCACTCTTGATGCTGAACTTCGCGGCAATCCTGGTGGTTAGTTTTGTCGGCAGCCTTGCCCGCAAATTCGTCACCGCAACTATCGTTCTGGCTAACCTCGCTACTGCGATTTGGCTCGGAATTCGCGTTCAGCAGCAAGACATCTCTGGCTTGGCCAAGCAGGTTGAGCAAATGACCGGGATTGCGGCAGCTCACGGTGTCGAAGATTTATCGGTCTCGTCGCTATGGGCGTCCAGCGGTTTCCTGGTCGCACTCGGGCTCACAACGGCCTTGGTTGCGGTGATTTTCTTCACCGAGCGATCATGGCCGAAACGCGCTTCGAAGACCGAACGTGTTGCCACCTCGCGCAAAGCCGAAGAGCCAAAAGATGCCATTGGCATTTGGGATTCGCAGCGCTGATAAGCAACTGCTGCTTGATAAGATTTAGTTAGATTTCTAGAAAGGCAATCATGTCGGACAAAGCAAACCTTCCAGTCGGCGACCCAGGTCACGGAGACTCAGTAGCCTCATGGGCTGCGGTTATCACCATCATGGTTGCATTCACCGTCGGAACACTTGCTTTCTGGTTTGAGCAGCCTTCACTAGTCTGGGCATCAGCAGCTCTTGCAGTAGTCGGCGTAATCCTAGGCATCGCTCTAAAGCGCGCTGGCTACGGAGTTAACGGCTCCAAGAGCAAGCACTAGTGCTAGACGAACTCTTTGCGGGTTCGATAGCCGATGCCCTAACGCGGCGTGAAACTGCACCTCTCGACAAGGTCGAAAAGGCAGCCCTTTCGCAACCTTCGGCAATCGATGCCCTTGAATTTCTCGCTCCCGGCTCTCAGATCAAGGTCTTAGCCGAGGTTAAGCGAGCCAGCCCTAGTCGTGGCCAGATGGCAGAGATTCCAGACCCGGCTGCGCTAGCCAAGATCTATGCCGAAAATGGCGCCTCTGCAATTTCGGTTCTGACCGAGGAGCGCAAATTCAAGGGTTCTCTCGAAGACCTAGTTGCCGTTCGCGCAAAAGTATCGGTTCCGCTTTTGCGCAAGGATTTCATTGCTAACGAGTATCAGATCCTCGAAGCTCGTGCCGCCGGAGCAGACATCATTCTCCTCATTGTTGCCGGCCTGCCACAAAAAGACATCGAACGTCTAAAGCACTTCACCGAAGAGCTTGGCATGACGGCTTTTGTCGAGACTCACAGCGAGGATGAACTTAAGCGCGCTTTGGACGTCGACACCAAGCTGGTTGGCATTAACGCCCGCGATCTCTCAACCTTTGAAACCGATCGCAACCTGTTCGGCAAGTTGGTTCACCTCATCCCAAGCGATGTAATCAAGGTCGCCGAATCTGCGGTTCGCAACGCGGATGATGTTGCCCACTATCGCGCAGCGGGAGCGGATGTCGCACTCGTCGGAGAAGCCCTAGTAACCAATGACCCAGCCGCAATGCTGCAGTCATTCCTAGCCGCCGGTAAGTCTTAGGATATTTACATGTCTGAACAAAACCTTCGCAGCCACGTTGGCCCCTATTTTGGTGAGTTCGGCGGTCGTTTTGTTCCGGAGTCGCTAATTGCTGCACTCGACGAGCTCGAGGCAACTTACAACACAGCCAAAGCAGACCCCGCCTTCGCTATAGAGCTTGCCGAACTGCATCGCACGTATACGGGTCGCCCTTCGATCATCACCGAGGCAAAGCGTTTCGCTGAGCACTGCGGAAACGACGTCCGTGTCTTTTTGAAGCGTGAAGACCTGAACCACACCGGCTCTCACAAGATCAACAATGTCATTGGTCAGGCTTTGCTAACCAAGCGCATGGGTAAGACCCGAATCATCGCCGAGACCGGTGCAGGGCAGCATGGTGTTGCATCAGCTACCGCCGCCGCATTATTCGGTCTCGAGTGCGTGGTTTACATGGGCGAGGTTGACACCGAGCGTCAGGCGCTGAACGTTGCGCGAATGAAATTGCTCGGGGCAGAAGTCATCCCGGTGAAGACCGGCTCTCGCACGCTAAAGGATGCCATCAACGAGGCGCTTCGCGACTGGGTAGCTAACGTAGAAAACACCCACTATCTCCTAGGCACGGTTGCCGGGCCACACCCGTTCCCGACTATGGTTCGTGACTTCCACAGTGTGATCGGCACCGAGGCCCGCCAGCAGATGCTCGACGAGTTCGGTTTCTTGCCAACCGCATTGGCAGCCTGTGTCGGTGGCGGCTCGAACGCCATCGGTCTTTTCCATGCATTCCTGGATGATGCAGATGTCAAAATGTTTGGCTACGAAGCTGCGGGCGATGGCATGGATACGCCGCGCCACGCTGCAACCTTGAACTATGGCCGCCCTGGCGTGCTGCACGGAGCTCGAAGCTACATGCTGCAAGACGAAGACGGTCAGACCATGGAGAGCCACTCGATTTCTGCTGGTCTCGACTATCCGGGTGTTGGTCCGGAACACTCGTGGCTAAAGGACTTGGGTCGCGTCGAATATCGAGGCATCTCAGATGCAGAGGCCATGGATGCCTTGCGACTCCTCAGCCGAACCGAGGGAATCATCCCGGCTATCGAGACTTCGCACGCGCTTGCTGGCGTTATCAAACTGGGCAAGGAACTTCCTGCCGGCTCTTCGGTTCTAATCAACCTCAGTGGCCGCGGTGATAAAGACATGGAAACTGCAGGCAAGTATTTCGGTTTGCTCGACGCAGCAAAGGCGGGCAACTAGTGATTAGTCAGACTTCCGCTGTCCTGAAGGCAAATAAGGCCGCCGGCAACGGCAACCTAATCGGATACTTCCCGGCTGGCTACCCAACGCTCGACGAGTCGATCGAAGCTTCGATCGCCATGTGCCAGAACGGTGTCGATGTGCTCGAACTGGGCGTTCCATACAGCGACCCGGTGATGGATGGCATTGTCATCCAAGAGGCCACGATGACAGCGCTCGAAAATGGTTTCAAGTTGAAGCAGACCTTTGATGCGGTACGAGAGATCACCGCAAAGGTTGACACTCCGGTTTTGGTCATGACCTATTGGAACCCGGTCATTCAGTACGGCATCGAGAATTTCGCTCGAGACCTAGCGGCTGCCGGGGGAGCAGGGCTGATTACTCCTGACCTAATTCCAGACGAGGCAGCAGAATGGCTGGAAATCTCAGACAAGTATGAACTTGATCGAGTATTTTTGGGCACCCCAAGTTCATCGCCGGAGCGCATGAAAACAGCCTGCGACCTCAGCCGCGGCTTTGTCTATGCAGTGTCAACCATGGGCATCACCGGTGCTCGCGCAGAGGTTGACGCAAACGCCCGCAAGGTAGTTGCCAAGGTCCGCGAGGCATCCGAGACGGCTAACACCGCCGTTGGCATCGGAATCTCGACGGCTGATCAGGTTGTCGAAGTAAATTCTTACTCGGATGGAGCGATCGTCGGATCTGCATTTGTCCGCGCATACGCAGATGGCGGTGTCGAAGCACTTGTTGCTAAGACAGTTGAACTTTCTGCAAGACTGAAGAACTAAACCAGGGAGCATCACGTGAACCAGATTCTTGCAAGCATTCCGAGCCCAACCGTTAGCTATTTTGACCTTGGCCCGATTCGCATTCACATCTATGCTCTTTGCATTCTTACCGGCATCGTGCTTGCCATCATCATTGCAAACCACCGTCTAACCAAGCGAGGCGGCGAGAGTGGTGTGGCGATTGATATCGCACTTTGGGCTGTTCCATTCGGCATCATCGGCGGTCGAATTTTCCACGTTCTAACTCACCTCAGCGACTACTTCTATGAGGGCTCCGATATCACCGCAATTTTCCGCATCTGGGAAGGCGGCCTAGCTATCTACGGCGCGCTGGCATTCGGAATTCTCGGCGCTTGGCTCGGAGCACGATTCGCGGGAGTACGTTTCTGGTCATTTGTCGACGCAGTCGCACCCGGAGTTCTTCTCGCTCAGGCCATTGGTCGCTGGGGAAACTATTTCAACCAGGAGCTCTTCGGAACCCCGACCACATTGCCTTGGGGGCTTGAAATTTCTGCAGACAACGCTGCTTACCCACTCGGTTTGCCAGCCGGAGAGTTGTTCCACCCAACTTTCCTTTACGAATCGCTTTGGAGCATCGCGGGCGTATTCCTATTGCTTGCCTTGGACAAGAAATTTGAACTCCGCTGGGGCAAGATGTTTGCCCTCTACATCGCCTTCTATTCGGTAGGTCGAATTTGGACTGAGTCGATCCGAATCGACCCGAGCGAAATCATCCTCGGTCTGCGAACCAACATCTGGAGTGCACTGTTCGGCATCGTGGCTGCAATCGTGATTTGGCAGGTTCAGAGCCGCCGACACCCTGGCCTCGAGACCTCAGTTTATGTTCCAGGAAAAGAGCCAAAGACTGCGGTTGAAAGCGCAGTTAAGGTAGACTCTGAAGCCTAACCTTCGAGTTTTTTCCTAGCCTTTTTACAGGCGTTTTTAAGTTCGGGCCAATGATGTCCCTCTGATAATCAATGATTGGAGTGTGGCATGCCAGAAATGTCGCCGTTTGAGCGCTTCGGAACAGCACCCGCTAAGTCCGGCCTCTATGACCCAGCTCGCGACAAGGACGCCTGTGGCCTAGCCATGGTGGCAACCCTTCGCGGAACCCCGGGGCACGACATTGTTGACACCGCACTAAACGCACTTCGCAACCTAGAACACCGTGGAGCGGTCGGCTCTGACGCAGGCACCGGCGACGGTGCGGGCATCCTGACCCAGATTCCAGACGCTTTCCTTCGAGCCGTTACAGGCTTCGATCTTCCTGCCAA
>WLGA01000004.1 GCA_009703445.1 Actinomycetota bacterium
CGTACCACACGAGCGCTTCAACCTTGAACCTGATTCGCGCTTTCACCCAGGGTGGGTTCGCCGACCTTCGCTCGGTTCACGAGTGGAACCGAGGTTTCGCCGATAACCCAGCCAATGCGCGTTACCAGTCTTTGGCTCAAGAGATCGACCGTGCGATCAAGTTCATGGCAGCCTGTGGCGCCGACTTCAACGAGCTGCGCACCACCGAGTTCTATGTAAGTCACGAGGGTCTGCTTATGGACTACGAGCGACCTCTGACCCGCATCGACTCACGCACCGGCAACCCATACTTGACCTCTGGTCACTTCATTTGGATTGGTGAGCGTACCCGTCAGATGGATCACGCACACGTTGACTACTTGTCTCGCGTTCGTAACCCAATCGGTGTGAAGCTCGGGCCGACCACTCAGGTGGAAGACGTCGTTGAACTAATCGAAAAGCTTGACCCGAACCGTGAGCCAGGTCGCCTGACTTTCATCACTCGTATGGGCGCCGGCAAGATTCGCGAGGAGCTTCCTAAGCTGGTTGAGGCCGTTCGCGACTCCGAGGCAAACCCGCTTTGGATCACCGACCCAATGCACGGTAACGGAATTACCACCAAGAACGGTTACAAGTCCCGTCGTTTCGATGACGTCATGGATGAAGTTCGCGGCTTCTTTGAGGTACACAAAGCTGCGGGAACCTTCCCTGGCGGCGTTCACGTCGAACTTACTGGTGATGACGTTGCCGAGTGCCTAGGCGGTTCTGACCTTATCGATGAGGCAGCGCTAGAAGAGCGTTACGAGTCGCTTTGTGACCCGCGTTTGAACCACATGCAGTCACTCGAGTTGGCGTTCTTGGTAGCAGAGCAACTTTCTCAGCGCTAAACAAGTCATTTGAAAGAGGGCAGCCCTTCGGGGTTGCCCTCTTTTCTTTAGATCGAGTTACTTGGTCGAAATGGTAACCGAGTTGCCGGCTTTGAGCTTTGCGCCGACAGCCTCACTGCTGCGCTTGACCTTGACTATTCCCCATTTGCTCTGGAGCTGGTCGGTGTTGACAATGACGGTCAATCCAGCGCTCTCTAGCAGCGCTTTGGCGGCCAACACGGTTTCGCCGATAACCTTCGGCATAATGACAAGGTTTGGACCCTTGGATACCAAGAGTTGAACCGAGCCGCCGGCGCCTAGGGGCTTGGTTTGAGGCACTAGGCCGATTGCTTTGCCAGGCGCCACGGTGTCGCTGAATTCTTGCTGAATGGATGAAATCTTCAGACCGGTAGCCTCGATCGCTGTGACTGCGATTGCCTGATCGATTCCTGAAACGACGGGGATGGGCCCGAGCGAGACCTCAAGCCCAACCGACGATCCTTCGGGAATTGGAACGCCATCCGAGCCAAGGTAGTCATAAACCTGCCCAATTGGATTGGCATCAAACCAAGAATTCACTGGACCCAGCTTGAAGCCCGCGCCAATCAACTTTGCTGTTGCCTCGGCTACATTCAAACCTTTGAGTGATGGTGCGGCGATCAACTTCGGGCCAAGTGAAACAAAGAGCTTTAGGTCCGAACCCTTTGCCAGGTATGAGCCTGCCGCTGGCTCGGTTCTGATGACCAATCCCTTGGTGACCGTGGAGCTGTTTTCGTTGACGAGTGAGATTTTCGGTGACAGTGCTACGAGTGCAGACTCCGCCGAGGTCACCGTTCGGCTGGTGAGCGATGGAACAACCCCCAGGGCGCCCGGCCCGCTGCCAAACCACCAACCGGCACCGCTGCTCAGCAGCACGACTAGCAAAGTGATTAGCGTGAGCCTGAGGCCGATTTTTCCTTGAAATTTCTCCAGCGCTTGCGGTTCAAATTCCGCGGAGAGCGGGGTCAGAACTTGCGTGGAAGAGGCGTCAAAAATTGTCTCGGTAGTTTGGAAGGATCCGGTAGCTGGTAGTTCTTCCGCAGCGCGGGCGACAGGGTCAATTACCTGGGTGGCATTGCTGTCGATTGGAGCAAAATCCATGACCGTGGTCTTGTCTGCGTTTCCGGCTTTGAGGTCGGCGATCAGTGCAGTTACTTTGACCAGCAGTTCGCCTGCATCGGCTGGTCTATCAACCGGCAGTTTTGCGGTTGCCCAAGACACCAGGCGGTCAACGGCTGCGGGAGTCTCTTTGACCAGCAATGATGGCGCTGGAACGGTCGAATTCGCGTGCTGATAGGCAATCTGAACTGCCTGTTCGCCCTCGAACGGTTGCTTTCCGGTTAGCAGTTCATAGAGCAAAATGCCCGCGGCATAGACATCGCTACGCGCATCCGCTAACCCGCGGGTTACAAGTTCAGGAGAGAGATATGCGATCGTGCCAACCAAATCACCGGTGCTGGTGTGCGCCGAGATAGCTCTGGCCAGGCCGAAATCGCCCAGCTTTACCCTGCCGTCATCGGCAAGAAGCACGTTGTCGGGTTTCAGGTCTCGGTGCAGGATGCCGGCTCGATGGGCGGCCGCCAGACCGGAGAGAATTTGCGCCAGCATTTCCAAAGCGCGCACCGCTGGTAGTGGACCATACTCGTTCAAGGCATCGCGCAGGGTGATGCCCGGCACGTATTCCATGACGAGATAAGTGGTTCCGGCATCTGAGCCCTGGTCGAAGACATTCACCAGATTTGGGTGCGATAACTTGGCCGCGGTTTTGGCCTCGAGGACGAATTTTTCTTGGAAGTTTGAGTCGTTAGCTAGGTGCTGGTGGATGACCTTTATGGCAACCTGACGATCGAGTCTTTGGTCGGTTGCTAGATATACCGTTGCCATGCCACCGCTGGCAACCTGGCTCTCAACGCGGTAACGATTGCCGATCAGTTGGCCAATGAGATTAGACATTTGCCACTGATCGATTCATGTCAATATCGTGCCACAGACCCGGTTTGTTTAGGCACAGGCGCAAAGGTGTGGCAATCTTGAGTGGTGAGTGATGTATTAGCCTCAGTGGCATCTTGGATAACCGTTCCCGAAGCAGCCGACCTTATGGGTGTGCCTCTTGGGCGTGTTCGTCGCTTCATTGAGGAGCACCACCTGGTCGCGGTCAAGCGCGATGGCGTGGTCAGCATCCCAGCTGAAATCATCTTGGATGGCGAACCGCTGCCTAGCCTTCACGGCACGATCATCGTTTTGCTCGACTCGGGCTATTCTCTAGACGCTGCAGTCGAGTGGCTTTACACGCATGACGATCAGCTACCTGGCACCCCGATGGAGTTTCTGCTCAAGGGGCACAAGTCGGCTGTTCGCCGCCTAGCCATGGTTCAGGCGCTCTGAATTTTCTAAACCCTAAGCCTCTCGGTTAATTACCTTCAGGGCGAGGGTCTTTAAGTTTTCCTTGGCTCGTGGGTCGATATCCAAAACCTCAAGGGCGTTCAAGCTCTCGTCGGCTAGTTCTTCCATCATCCGCTCGGTTTTTGCGAGGGCTCCAGACTCTGTGATGGTTTGCTGCATGAAGGCGATCTGCTCAGGCTCCAGCTCTCGGCTGGTTAGCAACTCTTCGAAAATACGCCCGATTGATGGGCTAAGACCCTGAAGGGTTAGTGCAACCAAGACGGTTCGCTTGCCTTCGCGAAGGTCATCTCCCGCCGGCTTGCCGGTGACCGCAGGGTCGCCAAAGACACCAAGGATGTCATCGCGGAGCTGGAAGGCCATGCCAAGGGGAATTCCGAATGCCGATAGCCCACGCAGTAGACCCGGCTCGGCTCCAGCAAACGCGGCCCCGATGAGCAGAGGAGCCTCAATGCTGTATTTCGCGGTTTTGTAAAGCATTACTCGGTTGGCTCGACCAAAGGCCTCGTCAACCGATCTGGTTGATGCCGAGTTTTCTTCAAGCACGTCGAGATACTGGCCAGCCATTACTTCAACGCGCATCTTGCTGAATTCGTTTCGGCACGAGGTTTCGATCGAGGTGTTGGGGGCGGCCAAGAGGGCGTTTCCAAAAATCTCGCTGCTCCATCCCAGCATCAGGTCACCGACCAGAACCGAACCGGCTACGCCGAATCTTTCGGCACTCCCGGCCCAGCCGGAGGCGGCATGCAGTTGTTCAAACCTTTTGTGAACGGCAGGAGCACCGCGACGGGTGTCTGATTGGTCGAGAAGATCGTCGTGAACTAGGGCGGCTGCATGGAACATCTCCAGGGCCGCGCTAACTCCCACCATTGCAGCGGCCGAGGCCTGACGTTCGGATTCGCTCTGGCGAACCGGGGCGGTTGAGAGTGCGCCAACCCAAGACCAGTAGCAGAACAATGCGCGGAAGCGTTTGCCTCCGGCCAGCAAGCTCTGGGTGTAGTCAATCACGGGCACCAAGTCAGGGGAGATACTTGAAAAATCCTGCCTGCGAGAGTCGCAAAAATCATCCAGGTTTTCCTGAATTAACTGAAGTAGCGTTCCTGATTCATTCACAGGAATAGCCTAATCGTCCGACTCGTTTACATAAGTGGCATAGGCGCGTAGTCTAGAAATAGCAGCGGAGGACAACATGGCACTTTCAGAGCGAGAACAACGACTTCTCGACGAACTCGAGCGTGGATTCTATGAATCTGACCCAAATCTCGCCAACAAAATCAGCAGCCGTGGTGCAAGTAACCCAGCGCGTCTAATCCTTGGCTTGATCATTGGTTTGGCCGGAGTCTCACTGATCGTTTTTGCCGTTGCTATTCAGGTTGCATTCTTCGGTGTTTTCGCCTTCATCGTGATGCTGACCGGCTTGATAGTCGCCAGCTCAAACCTCAATCCACAGAACCAGGCAAAACCTCGCAGTGCGTCTCCAAAACGTGAGCCTTCTCGCAACGTTTTTGAAGAACGATGGAACCGCCGACGCGGAGAGTAGTTCTCAAGCCCCACCAAGACCCCTGAACTTCGGTTCGGGGGTATTTTTTTTGCCCCGAGCGCCCCCATTTAGCGCCATTTTCCTCCACTCGTTATATCCCTGTTATTTATTGGTAATTACGACACGCCGAAGCGAAAAAAAGGGTAAAAATATTAGGTTGGTGGAACAAAGTGGGGTAAAGTGGAGTAAAGCGGAAATTCGATGAAGAGAGAGGGGGAAACGATGCTTCTAGGACAGCACTCACCAAAGTTGGATGAGAAGGGGCGCGTGATTCTCCCTGCCAAGTTCCGCGAAGAGCTTCAGGGTGGTCTAGTCATCACTCGCGGTCAGGACCGCTGCCTATTTGTCTTCAGCGCAGCCGAGTTCGCTCTGGTCAACGACAAGATCCGCCAGGCGCCGGTCACCAATGCCGAAGCGCGCAACTACCTCCGCATCTTCCTGTCGGGCGCATCTGATGAGCAGCCGGACAAGCAGGGTCGCGTGACCATCCCAGCAACGCTGCGTCAGTACGCGGGTCTAGACAAAGACCTAGTCGTAATCGGTGTAGGCAACCGCGCCGAAATTTGGGATGCAAAGGCTTGGAACGACTTCCTCTCAACTCACGAGGCTTCCTTCTCGAATGTTTCGGAGGAGGTGATTCCGGGACTCTTCTAGCCTGTTGCTAGATCTCCACCCGTTCATAACTGCTAAAACCAAGCTGGCAGAGAATGGATGGGGTTCTAGACACAGGATCTTCCGGATAAAAAATGTCAAAGAAGATTTCTGAACTACACGCCCCGGTCACACTAGACCGAACGATTGAACTTCTGGCACCAGCCCTTGAGGCCGACGGAGCAGTGTTTGTGGACGGCACCCTGGGCCTTGGCGGTCACAGCGAGGCCTTCCTCGAGCGATTCCCAAACCTAACTTTGGTTGGCATTGACCGCGACACCAACGCATTGGCTCTTGCCGGTGAGCGTCTCGCGCGATTTAGCGACCGCACCCACCTGGTTCACGCTGTCTACGAAGAGATCGAAGACGTCTTGGATGAATTGGGCATCGATGAGGTTCACGGCATTCTGCTTGACCTAGGCGTCTCCTCAATGCAGCTCGATGAAGCAGATCGTGGTTTTGCTTACTCATACGAGGCTCCTCTGGACATGCGCATGGATGCAACCCAGGGCAAGACCGCTGCCGACATCGTCAACGCCTACTCCGAGCAGGAGCTAGCTCGAATCTTCAAAGAATTCGGCGAAGAGCGTTATGCCAAGGGCGTTGCAAAGGCAATTGTCGAGGCTCGCAAGACCGCGCCTTTTAGCACCAGTACCCAACTAGCTGGGCTGATCTCTAAGGTGATCCCTTTCATCCCAGGAAAGAGCAGCGGACACCCAGCTAAGCGTGTTTTCCAGGCGCTACGCATCGAGGTTAACGGCGAACTCGAGGTTCTAGAGCGAACCATGCCGGCTTCGATCCGTTCGCTAGCCGTTGGCGGTCGAATTGTGGTCTTGTCCTACCACTCGCTAGAGGACCGAATCGTGAAGCAGGCGCTAGTCGCAGCGGCTAACTCATCGGCCCCCCTAGAACTTCCATTTGAACTTCCTGAGCACGCCCCAGTCCTTCGACTTCTAGTCAAGGGCGCAGAGGCCGCCACCGCAGAAGAAATTGCAGTAAACCCACGGGCCGCATCGGTGCGACTTCGTGCGGCAGAAAAGATCCGGAGAGCAGCATGAGCACCGCACGTTTGACCCAGGCACAGCGATCACCGCGCCAGCTTCCAGCACGCGCAAGCCTTCGCTCGATCAACCTCTCAGGCCTTACCAGTTCATCTTCGAGTCGTGTCGTTGTGGCCACCATCACCCTCGGTGCAGTCGCCATTGCGATCTTCCAGCTTTTGCTTCACATTGCGACTTCGAGCTCGGTTTATGAATTGGCTCACCTTCAGAGCGAGAAGCGCGAACTGACCACCACCACCCAGATTCTTGGCCAGCAGGTTGACTCGCTTGCCTCGCAGCAGAACCTAGCGAATGCTGCCCAGAAGTTGGGCATGATTTCAAACGCCAACCCGGTGTTCTTGCGTCTAGCCGACCAGAAGGTTTTCGGTAAGCCGAAGGCGGCCTTGACCGCGGATGGTCGTGTATCGCGAAACCTAGTTCCGAACTCAGCAATGATTCGCACCTCGGTGATTACAGCACCTACCGAAACCCTAGCCATCGAGCTTGCACCTGGCACTAATGCAGCAACTCCTCAGGCAGCCGGCTTTGTTGCTGTGAAGCCGAATGTCGCTCCCGTCGCAAACGCGGTTAGTTCGGTAGTTTCTAATAGTGGCGGCATCCCAGCGTCACCAACTCACTAGTTCAAGGCAGGTCGGCAGATGACATATCTGAGGCCCGGCGACCCAAAGCGCAGACTTCGCGGCCTCAAGATTTCAATCGTTATCCTCGCCCTGTTATTTGGTGGGCGCCTAGTGGACCTCCAAATCCTCCAGGCTGAAGCGATCAACGCCAAGTCTTATTCGAACCGCGCTGTTTCTCGTGTCCTGCCTTCGCTAAGAGGCGACATCACCGACGGAACCGGGGCTGTTCTGGCTCACACGGTTTTCAAATACGACATCAACGCGGCACCGGACATCGTTGCTCCGTTCACTCGCAAGGTGAATGGCCAGGAAGTTCTAATCAGCGTCGAACAGGCAGCCACCGAATTGGCGGCTCTGGTTGGTCAAACCCAACCCGAAGTGCTGACCAAGTTGATTGGAACCGGCAAGTACTCGCAGGTCGCCAAGGCGGTCGAAGCATCGGTCTATCGACAGATCAAGGCGCTCGACATTCCGTGGCTCTTCTATGACCCACGACCGGCCCGAATCTATCCAAATGGAGCAGTCGCCGGAGGCATCCTTGGTTTCTTGGACCCGGATGGAAAACCGCTCGAGGGCATCGAAGTTGCGCAGAATGCCTGCCTCGCCGGCAAGGATGGCGAAGAGACTTTTGAAAAGGGCGTCGACGGAATCAAGATTCCTTCGAGTGCGATAACCACTAAGGCTGCGGTGCCGGGCAAGAAGATTAAGCTCACGATCAACGCCGACCTTCAGTATTACGCTCAGCAGATTTTGACCGCCAACGTTGCGAAGCTTCGCGCCGACTGGGGAACGGCCGTAGTTATCGAAGTCAAGACCGGAAAAATTTTGGTCGCGGCCGATGCGCCAAGCTATGACCCGAATGAACCGAGCAAATCATCCGTGGAGAATCGTGGTTCACGCGTCTTCAGAACCTCTTTTGAGCCAGGTTCGACCATGAAAATGGTGACCGCGGCCACGGCAATCGATGATGGCAAGGTTACTGCGACCTCTCAATTCGTAGCGCCGTTCGGTATGACGATTCCGCACTCAAACGGTTACCGAGTAACTGACAGCCACGTGCACGGCGATGACAAACTGACCGTCGCTGGTGTGCTTCGAGACTCTTCAAACACCGGCGCCATGCAGGTTGGCAACACCGTTCCGTGGCAGGATCGCTACACCTACATGCAGCGATTTGGCGTCGGTTCGAAGCCGGGCTCCGGATTCCCTGGAGAGAGCGCCGGCCTGCTAAACACCAAGACCACTTGGAGCAATGACGTCGTCAAGCGATATGTATCGACATTTGGTCAAGGTGTATCGGTGACCCCGCTGCAGTCGGCAATGATGTACCAAGCCGTTGCCAATAAGGGCGTTCGCCTTCAGCCTCAGTTGATTGAGGGCTGCATCGATGATTCGGGCAACCTGACCAAAGTCACCAAGGACAAAGCACCCGTGCGCGTAGTAAGCGAAGCATCGGCAAGTTCGACTCTGGACATCCTGGAAAAGGTCGTCGAAGAGGGTGGCATTGGTAAGCACGCCGCGGTGCCTGGCTACCGTGTCGGCGGCAAGACCGGCACCGCCCAGATTATTGATCCGAACACCGGGCGCTATGGCAACTTGCACGCGATTTCATTCATTGGTGTGGCTCCGATTGATGACCCTCAGTTTGTGGTTGCCGTGACTGCCTATAAGTCGCGAACCGTGAGTAACTCATTGGGTGCTACGCCAATCTTCAAGGCAATCATGTCTCAGGTTTTGCGCACCTACCGTGTGCCGCCGTCGACTACCAAGTCAGCCAACCTGCCAACAGAGTGGAAGTGATCCAACGGTGAAAGAGTCAATCCCACCAATTTTGAGACCTGAATCGGTTGCCCCGGTTCAGCTTCAGGCTTTTGCCACGCATTTTGGCTTGCCAATCACCGGAAACGGCGAAAGGGTTAGTGTCACGGGTATCAGCATGAACACCGGTGACCTCAGACCCGGCGACCTTTTCGTTGCCATGCCAGGCAAGAAGACACACGGTGCTAACTTTGCCGGCAAAGCAATCGAACTCGGAGCCGTCGCTATCGTCACCGATAAGGCTGGCATGGACATTCTCGGGGAATCCCAACTTCCGATCTTGTTGCTGGAGAACCCTCGCGCGAACCTCGGCGATTTAGCCGCTTTTGTCTACGGAAACGTTCCAGGCAACATGCCAAAGTTGTTCGCAACCACTGGAACCAACGGAAAGACCTCGACCAGCTACCTCCTCGAGGGAATCCTGCGACAGCTGGGGGAGACCACCGGCCTAACTTCGACCGCCGAGCGTCACATTGCCGGCGAAATCATCGTTAGTCGTTTGACGACCCCAGAGTCGCCTGAAATGCAGGCTCTAATCGCTCGCATGCGCGAAAAAGGTGTCACCTCGGTTGCAGTAGAGGTTTCGGCCCAAGCGCTTTCCCAGTTGCGCGTTGACGGTATGCATTTTGACGTGGTCGGGTTCACAAACCTGAGCCATGATCACCTAGATGACTACGCCGACATGCAGGCATATCTAGAGGCGAAACTGCCGTTGTTCACGAAAAAACGCGCAGAGCGCGGTGTTGTTTGCTTGGACACGGTTTATGGCAAAGACTTCGTCAAGCACAGTGAAATTCCGGTTGTCACCATTACGAGCCGAATCGGCGTCGACGCAGACTGGCACGTCGGTATCACCGCCGAGACCCCGGCTTACACCTCGTTCGTACTCGCTGGCCCAAACGGCGTAAACATCCGTTCGAGGGTCCCTTTGCTAGGCGCACACATGGCGGCAAACGCCGGCCTTGCGATTGTCATGCTGATTGAAGCTGGCTTCGAAGCTGAAAAAATCCAGGCTGCGATTTTGAACGGCATCGATGCCTACCTTCCTGGCCGCACTGAACGTGTGACCGGGGAGACCGGGCCAGACGTCTATGTCGACTTCGGTCACAGCCCAGATGCTTTCCTGAACACTTTGGCAGCCGTACGCAAGGTCACCGAGGGTCGTGTTTTCATGGTGTTTGGTGCGGATGGCGACAGAGATGCAACCAAGCGCCCTGACATGGCACGTGTGGCCGCCGAGGGTTGCGATGTCCTGGTCGTTACCGACCACCATCCGAGATTTGAAGACCCAGCCTCGATTCGCAAGACCTTGGTTGAAGCGGCCACTGCCGCACGCCCGAACCTAGAGATTTATGAGGTCAGCCCACCTGAGGCGGCCATCCGTAAGGCAGTTTCGCTCGCTCAACCAGGCGACGCCATTTTGTGGGCAGGCCCAGGGCACCAGGACTACCGCGACATCAGGGGAGTCCGGACTCCATACTCTGCCCGTGCCGAGGCTCGCGCCGCGCTCAAGGAAAATGGTTGGGCATGATCAAGCTCTCTCTAGGTGAAATCACTCAGGCGCTCCATGGTCAGCTGCATGGCCCGGACGACGCGGGCGAACAACTGGTTACCGGTACTGTCGAAACCGACTCTCGTTTGATTGCCACCGGTGCACTGTTTTTTGCTCGACCGGGAGAAGTCACCGACGGGCACCTTTTTGTACCTTCGGCGCAGGAGAAAGGCGCAGTCGCCGCGGTGGTTGACCACCTGGTTGAGGCAACAATTCCGCAAATTCTCGTTGCCGATGTCACCGCAGCTCTCGGTGATTTGGCCAAGTATGTGCTGGCTCGCATCCGTGAAGTGAGCGAACTAAAAGTCATCGGAATCACCGGTTCAAACGGCAAGACGACCACCAAGAACATGCTCCGCGAAATTCTTTCCAAGGTGGGGCCAACGATCGCGCCAATCGAGTCTTATAACAACGAGGTCGGTGCGCCGATCTCGATTTTGAAGGCCGATTTCGAAACTAAGTTCCTAGTGGTTGAGTTGGGTGCCGGCGGCCCAGGCAGCATCGCCTACCTTGCAGATATTGCGAAACCGGACTTCGGTGTGCTGTTGAAGGTTGGTCTCGCCCATGTCGGTGAGTTTGGCGGCATCGAAGGCACGGCGAAAATCAAGGGTGAATTGGCTCTAGCGCTAACGGCTGACGGTCTGTTCATTGGCAATGCCGACGATGGCTACATCCGTGATATGCCAACCGCGGCCAAGCAAGTATGGTTTGGCACCGCACCGGATGCCGGCTATCGGGCAACCGACCTCCAGTTGAACATCGCCGGAACAAGTTTCGAGATGCACTGGCCGACTGGTGAATCAGAGCGAATCACACTCAGAATTCTCGGCGAACACCATGTGATGAATGCCTTGGCGGCCTGTGCCGTTGCTGATCAACTTGGCGTCGCACGATCGACCATCAAGTCGGCATTGGAAGCCATGCCTCTCGCCGAGCGATGGAGAATGCAGCTCGACACCCGCGAGGATGGAATTTCCATCATCAACGATGCGTATAACGCCAGCCCAGACTCGACCAAGGCCGCTCTGCAGACTCTCGCTCAACTCGGCAAGTCTGGCCGTCGAACTATTGCCATTCTTGGTGAAATGGCCGAACTTGGCGCCTTCTCAAGAGAGCAACACGACGCCATTGGGCGCATCGTTGTGCGTCTGAACATCGACCAGCTAGTCGTTGTCGGTTCCGGGGCGAAGTTGATTCACATGGGAGCCGAGCAAGAGGGTTCTTGGGGTGGTGAATCGAAATATTTCGATTCGATTGCCGAGGCTTTGGCCTATGTTCGTGGAATGCTAGTTGCTGGCGACATAGTCTTGGTTAAATCCTCGAAGTCGGCCAATCTCAGACATCTGGGAGACGATTTATTGGAGGTTAAACCGTGAGAGCGATTCTGCTCGCCGGCGCAGTAGCGATGGCGTTTACCCTTCTGGTCACACCTGGATTCATCTGGCTTTTCCGTCGCCTCAAGTGGGGGCAGTTCATCCGCGAGGATGGGCCACAGAGCCACAAAACCAAGCACGGCACCCCAACCATGGGCGGCGTGGTCATCATCTTTGCGGTGGTGATTGGTTATTTCGTGGGCAAGCTGGCTAACTTCGAAACCCCGACCATTTCAGCGCTGCTGGTGCTCTTTATGCTCGTCGGCCTCGGATTGGTCGGGTTCATTGACGACTTCATTAAGACTCACAAGCAACGAAGCCTGGGCCTAACCGGCTGGGCCAAGATTGCCCTGCAGGGCGTCGTGGCAACGGTTTTCGCGGTTCTTGCGCTTCAGTTTCCAAATGAACGCAACCTGACCCCGGCGTCGACAAAAATTTCTTTCACCCGCGACCTGCCGATTGACCTGATGATGTTCGGTTCAATCATTGGCGTTGGGCTCTTCGTGCTCTGGATTTATTTCTTGGTGGCTGGAACATCCAACGGTGTGAACATCGCCGATGGCTTGGATGGGTTGGCCACCGGGTCGAGCATCATGGCTATTGGCGCCTATGCAATCATCGGGTTCTGGCAGTTCAACCAAAGCTGTGCGACCGTGATTGAAAACGTAGCCTCCTGCTACGAAGTGCGTGACCCGCTCGACCTCGCCGTCGTAGCTTCTGCTTTGGTTGGTGCGCTAGCCGGTTTCCTTTGGTGGAACACGGCCCCGGCCCAAATCTTCATGGGCGACACCGGTTCGCTTGGCTTGGGCGGAGCACTCGCTTCGCTCGCCATTCTTTCTCGCACCGAACTTCTACTGGTTCTCATCGGTGGAATCTTCGTGATTGTGACCGGCTCAGTAATTATTCAGCGAGCATTCTTCAAGATCACCAAGTGGCGCACCGGAACCGGGCGTCGCGTGTTCCTGATGAGCCCGTTGCACCATCACTTCGAACTCAAGGGTTGGGCTCAAATCACCGTGGTTGTCCGTTTTTGGATCATCGGCGGCCTTTCTGTTCTAACCGGTATCGGAATCTTCTATATCAACTGGATTTACGGCTAGCAGCTTCATGACCAATCTCGATCAACTCACCAGTTGGCATTCCAACTGGCGCGAAATCCGCGCCGTTGTTTTTGGGCTAGGTGTATCTGGTTTTTCGGTCGCTGACACTCTCGCGGAACTCGGCGCTAAAACTCTTGTGGTTGCCGAAAAAGCCGAGGCTGATTTGCTCGACATCCTGGATGTGATTGGAGTTCCTCATCTAACCGGCGACGCCGCCAAGGGGGTTCCTCAAGCGGTTATCGAGTTCACGCCGGATGTCATCGTCGTTTCACCCGGCATTCGCCCTCAGCACGAACTCCTGGTTTGGGCGGCTGCCAATTCGGTCACAGTTTGGGTCGACATTGACTTAGCCTGGCGTTTGCGCGATAAGACCGACCGTCTTGCCCACTGGTTCACCGTGACCGGCACCAACGGAAAAACGACCACCGTTCAACTTTTGACCTCGATGTTGAATGCCGGTGGCATCAAGGCCGAGGCTTGTGGAAACATCGGCAAGCCGATTTTGGATGCAATTCGAGACCCAGAGGGCTTCGACGCACTTGTAGTTGAACTATCGAGTTTCCAGCTGCACTATCTAGGGTCAATTTTTCCGTTTTCAAGTGCCGTCCTGAACCTTGCCGATGACCACCTTGACTGGCACGGCAGCTTCGAGGCCTATCGAGACGCAAAGGCCAAGGTTTACGAAAACACCGTGGCGGCCTGTGTCTACAACGTCATGGATAAGGCGACTGAGTCGATGGTTGAGGATGCAGACGTCGTCGATGGCGCCCGCGCGATTGGTTTCACCCTCGGAATTCCAACTCGAAGCCAGGTAGGTTTTGTCGAAGACATTTTGTGTGATCGCGCCTTCTTGGATGACCGCGCCAATAACGCACTCGAAATCGCGACCCTGGCAGATATCGGTCAAATCGGTGTCATGACACCACACCTGATGGCAAATGTTGCCGCTGCGGCAGCAATGGCTCGATCTGCAGGGGTTGAGCCTGATCGAATTCGAGAGGCGATTCGCCATTTCAGACTCGACGCTCACCGCATCGAGCTCGTTGCCGAGGCCGATGGTGTTCGATGGATTGACGACTCGAAGGCCACCAACCCGCATGCTGCAAACGCCTCACTGGCCTCATTCGACCGAGTGGTCTGGATTGTCGGCGGTCTACTAAAGGGCGTCGATATTTCATCCTTGGTTGTGCGGCACAAGGCTAGTTTGGCTGCGGCAATAGTCATCGGCGAAGACCGCACCGCTGTCCTAGAAGCATTGGCCGCCAAGGCTCCCGGAGTGCCAGTTGAAGAAATAACTTCAGGCGCCGGTTCAGATGTGATGAAGGCTGCTGTAGAGGCAGCAGGTCGTTATGCCGCCGAGGGTGATGTGGTTCTGCTAGCACCGGCCGCGGCGTCAATGGACCAATTCAAGGATTACGCAGACCGAGGCAACAGTTTTGCTGTTGCCGTCAGATCTCTCATCGGGGGAGACCGTGGCTAGAAAATCTGCTTCCCGAAATCGCCAGAGTCTTGCTCAGTCGGGCGCGCGTCTTGAAGAGCTAGCCGGCCGCATCTTCCGTGCGCAATCGATTTACTTCTACCAACTGCTCGGGATCACTGTGTTCCTGGTTGCCTTTGGTCTAGTGATGGTCTTGTCGGCTTCCTCAATTGACTCGCTCAAGGCTTCAAACAACTCGTTTGCAATTTTTGGAAAGCAGGCCGGCTTCGCTGTGATCGGCTTGGTCGGTTTGTCACTGGCTTCTTTGATGCCACTCCAGTGGTGGCGTGGCAGAGCAAAGTTCCTATACATGCTCACGATGGGGCTGCAGCTGGCAGTGCTGTTCGTTGGTGTTGAAATCAACGGTAACCGCAACTGGATCAGCATTTTCGGCATCTCTTTGCAGCCATCCGAGTTCCTCAAAGTCGCTGTGGTTCTGCACGTTTCGGTCTTCTTGGCCGCCAAAGTGCGAGATCTTGATCTAGCGGAAACCTGGGGCCGTGCGGGCGTCATGATGGCCGCGGCGATGGCTCTGGTGTTCTTCGGTCGTGACCTTGGAACCATGTTGATCATGTTGATCATGTTTGTTGGCTTGCTTGCTCTCGCCGGTATGCCGATGAAGTTGCTGAGGTTGGTAGGCGTGGCCACCGTAATCGTTATACCTCTGGCCCTTTCTATCGGTTCTGGTTCTCGTATCGGGCGCATCACGGCGTGGCTGAACCCAAGCGCGCCTGACCCGAATGGCTACAACTGGCAGGCTGAACACGGAATGTGGGCAGTATCTGCAGGCGGCATTTTTGGCGCTGGCCTCGGTGAGTCCAAGATGAAGTGGTCTTGGATTCCCGAGGTTGAAAACGACTTTATTTTCGCCGTGATTTCCGAAGAACTCGGCCTGGTTGGCGCACTCGTCGTTATCGCCCTGTTTGTTGCCCTCGCGTTTTCGTTCTTCAGGATCTGGCAGCGGACCTCGGATGACTTCAGCCGCTTTGTGGTCTCTGGCGTGATGATTTGGATTACCTCGCAGGCTCTGATCAACATCGCAGTTGTATTGCGACTTTTGCCGGTTCTCGGTGTTCCGCTTCCGCTGATTTCTGCGGGTGGTTCATCGTTGATCGCAACCCTCGGAGCAATTGGAATTGTGCTCGCAGTCGAACGCGAGAATCACGCCAACCCGCTCTCCGGTCGACAGGGGCGAATGCCTCAGACGCGCCAAGTTAGGCGCACCCGATGACCCGTTTTTTGCTAGCCGGTGGCGGAACCGCGGGTCACGTGAATCCCTTGCTTGCACTCGCCGATGCTCTCATCGAAGATGACGCCAGCAACCAGGTTTGGGCCCTTGGAACTCGCGAAGGGCTCGAGTCAACGCTGGTTCCGCAGCGCGGTTACGAGCTGCTGACGGTCGAGAGACTTCCGTTTCCACGCAAACCATCCTGGTATGCGGTTACCTTTCCGCTTCGATTCTGGCGAGCAATCAGTCAGGTGAAGGGCTACCTCAGAGACAACAAAATTGATGTCGTGGTTGGTTTTGGCGGATACGCCTCAGCGCCTGCTTACCTAGCGGCTAAGAGCCTCGGAATTCCATCCGTGGTTCACGAGGCAAATGCCTTGCCTGGCTGGGCAAATAAGCTCGGAGCCAAATCTGCGAAGGCAGTTGGGGTGACTTTCAAGTCGACTCCAATCGCAAACGCAACTTTCGTTGGCATGCCGCTGCGAAAAGAGATTGAGGCCCTGGCGGTACATTCCGACAAGGAATCGGCACGTTTGCATTTCGGCCTAGACCCAGACACAATCACGCTTCTTGTCACCGGGGGTTCGCTTGGTGCCAAGCGCATCAACGAGACCATCGAGAAAGCGCGCCGGGTTCTCTCTGCGGCTGGCATCCAAGTGCTGCACATCATGGGTGGGCGTTCCGAACTTCCCGAGGTGCACGAAAAAGATTACGTTCGCATCGCTTATTGCGACCGCATGGACCTAGCAATTTCGGCGAGCAGCTTCGCGGTTTCACGTGCCGGGTCCTCAACGGTTTCTGAGTTCTCTGCGTTGGGGCTGCCGGCAGCCTACGTTCCGTATCCAGTTGGCAACGGAGAACAAAAGCTCAACGTCGCCGATGTGGTGACCGGCGAGGGCGGTTTGATGGTCCTCGATGCAGATTTCGATGAGGCATTCGTCGCAAACACACTGGTCCCGCTCATCTCAAATTCTCGAGCCCTGGCCGAGATGTCTAAATCGGCAAAAAAGGTGGGCATCCCGGATGGCACATCCAGGCTCCTCGCCCTCGTAAAAGGCGTGTTGTAGACCCGAAACCCTAGCCGCTAGACCTAGTCTTTAGGGGATAGTTAGGAACCTCATGATCAAGCCAGATTTCACTCAGCACGTGCCCGAAGAACTGGGCACCGTGCACTTCGTTGGAATCGGCGGATCGGGCATGAGCGGCATCGCTCGCATTCTGCTCGGGATGGGTCACAAGGTAACTGGCAGTGACTTGAGAGATACGGATGCCGTCGCCACACTGCGCGAACTCGGCGCTGAAATCTTCATCGGCCACGATGCCGCCCACCTGGGTAACCCAGACACCGTTGTGGTCACCTCCGCACTCTGGCCGACTAACCCTGAATATTTGCTTGCCAAGGAACGCGGCATCCCGGTAATTCACCGCTCGCAGGCCCTGGCCTATCTGACCTCAAAGCGTCGCGTAATCGCGGTCGCGGGCGCACACGGCAAGACCACCAGCACCGGAATGATCATCACCGGTCTTCTCGGTCTAGGGGAGGACCCATCCTTCGTCAACGGCGGAGTGATTGCT
Organism: Actinomycetota bacterium; assembly: GCA_009703445.1. GTDB lineage: Bacteria > Actinomycetota > Actinomycetes > Actinomycetales > Microbacteriaceae > Rhodoluna. The sequence continues at coordinate 17,280 of WLGA01000004.1, forward strand.
TCGCTAAACGCTTCTTCGGCCAGCGGCTCGGGCGATCTTTTCGTGATCGAGGCCGACGAATCTGACGGCTCTTTCCTGCACTACGACACCGCAATCGCGCTAATCACCAATGTTGATGCCGACCACCTCGATCACTACGGAAGCGAAGCCGCTTTCGAGGCCGAGTTCGGTCGTTTCGCCCAGGGCGCCAAGGAGTTTGTCGCTATCAGCTCGGATGACCCTGGGGCGCTTCGTGTAACCCAACTCATCCAAGACAAGCGAATCATCAGTTTCGGTCGAGCATCTGGTTCTACGGTTCAGTTGATTGACGTGGATGCCTCCGGTGCTCGAGTTTCATTTGCTCTCGTCTACGAAGGCGCTACATATCGCACCGACCTAAATGTTCCGGGGGAGCACAACGCGATTAATGCAGCCGGCGCCTTTGCGGTTCTGGTTGGACTGGGTTATGACCCGGCAAAATCTCTGGCCTCCATCAGCGAATTTGGTGGCACCGAGCGCCGATTCCAGCTGCACGGAGAGCAGCGCGGCGTCAAGGTTTACGACGATTTTGCTCACCACCCAACCGAGGTCTCGGCGGCCATCAAGGCTGCCCGCGCCGTGGTTGGCGATGGCAAGTTGATCACGGTGTTCCAGCCACACCTCTACAGCCGCACTCGAATCATGGCGAAGGATTTTGCCGAAGCGCTTTCGGCGAGCGACGAGGTTGTTGTCTTGGACATCTATGCAGCTCGTGAAGATCCTGAGCCAGGCGTGACCGGCGCTCTGGTCAGTGATGCATTCAAGAACCAAAGTCAGGTTCACTACGTGCCTGTATGGGACGACGTGCCTGCGGTTGCGGCTCAACTTGCCGGCGAAGGCGACTTCATAATGACCATGGGCTGCGGCGACATTTACCGGATGGTTCCGGCTCTGCTCGAGGCCCTCGAGAACTAAATTGAAACGTCCGGGGCCGGCTAAAAAGACTGCTGCGAAGGGGCTGCCAAAGGCACCTTCCACGGTGACGCCGCTTGCGCCCAGAAGAGCCGCTAAGGCAGCAGCAAAACCAGTAACTGCACCTCGGCTATCCAAGCGACCTATTCGCGACGAGAAACCAGCCAAGCAGGCTCGCGTGGGGCTCTTCACCAAGCTGTCACCTGAAGCGAAACGATTTGTGTCGGCAACCCGAAGGCGCAGAATCATTTCACTTTCGTTTGTCGGTTCTTTCGGGCTGCTGATCCTGCTCATCCTGGCGACCATGTTCACACCGCTTTTGGCTGTCGAGAAACTCGAGGTCACCGGCACTAAACGCATCAACAACAAGACGGTTCTAAAGGCTCTAGAGAAGCAAATCGGAGTCCCGTTGCCAATGGTCAACTCCTCCTCCATTGCCGACGCTTTGGCCCCGTTCTCGCTAGTGGATAGTTTCTCGGTGGTCAGCCTGCCTCCGCACACGCTTCGAATTGCCATCACCGAGCGCCAGCCGATTTGTATCGTCACCGTTGCGGGCGTCGATTACCTATACGACCCTGCCGGCATCCGTGTGGGTAATGTCGGCAACTCAGACAACTACCCTCGAATCGCCATCGTTGGTGACCCGAAGGGGAGTGCCGAGTTCACTGCCGCGATCGACGTCTTGCTTGCGCTTCCGGCCGACCTGTTGGGCCGTATTGCCACCGTTGACGCCAAGAGCAAGGACGATGTCTCGATGCGCCTACGCGGTAATGCCGGGCAGAGAATCGTTTGGGGCGACGGATCGCAGTCCGTTTTGAAATCCAAGGTGCTTGCAGCGCTAATCAAGAACCAGAAAAAGACCGATTACGTGACTTTTGACGTGTCTTCGCCGACCGCCCCGGTGGTTCGCTACGGAAACTTTTAGACACGCCTAGCAGCCTCCGAAGTTAAGGTCTTAAAACCGTTTACTTTCTTCGCGCAAGGGAATAAATGCACTAAACCATCAGCCTCTGGTTGAAGCTTAGGGTTGTTTTCTTGCCAAGCTCTTAGAGCAGAAGCGGAGGAATATCATGGGTCTAAACCAGAACTATCTGGCAGTCATCAAGGTCGTTGGCGTTGGTGGCGGTGGCGTGAACGCGCTTAACCGCATGATCGATGCAGGCCTCCGCGGCGTCGAATTCGTCGCAATCAACACCGACGCTCAGGCGCTGCTTATGAGCGAGGCTCACGTGAAGCTCGACATTGGTCGAGAACTGACCCGCGGCCTAGGTGCCGGCGCCGACCCAGAAATTGGTCGCCGTGCTGCTGAAGACCACGCTGATGAGATTGAGGCCGCCCTAAAGGGTGCCGACATGGTCTTCGTCACCGCTGGCGAGGGTGGAGGCACCGGAACCGGTGCTGCTCCGGTTGTCGCTCGTATTGCAAAGAATCTTGAAGCCCTAACCGTCGGTGTAGTTACCCGACCATTCGGCTTCGAAGGCAAGCGCCGTTCACAGCAAGCTGACCAGGGCATCGATGTCCTTCGCGGCGAAGTTGACACCCTTATCGTTGTTCCAAACCAGCGTCTACTCGAGTTGGTCAACAAGTCTGTCTCAGTAGTTGAGGCATTTGCCACTGCAGACGACGTGCTTCGCGCCGGCGTCCAGGGCATCACCGACCTAATCACCACACCTGGTCTGATCAACCTCGACTTTGCTGACGTCAAGTCAGTCATGAAGGGTGCCGGTTCGGCACTCATGGGCATCGGAACCGCGAAGGGTGAAGACCGTGCGGTTCGCGCTGCCGAGATTGCGGTTTCAAGCCCGCTGCTCGAGGCCAGCATCGATGGCGCACACGGCGTTTTGCTTCTCATCCAGGGCGCATCAGACCTTGGTCTGCACGAAATCGACGAGGCAGCTCGTTTGGTCCAGGAAGCCGTTAGCCCTGAGGCCAACATCATCTACGGTACGACCATCGATGACACTCTTGGCGATGAAGTTCGCATCACTGTTATTGCCGCTGGTTTCGATGGCGGAACCCCTCAGCCACGCAAGGTTGAGCGCAGTGCTTACTCGAGCGCGTTTAGCACTCCGGCCGCTGCAGCTCCGGCTGCTGCCGCGCCAGTCGCTGCAACCTCATCAGCCACCAGTGGATGGTTCTCGACTCCAGCCGAGGTTTCAACCGACACCTCATCGGTTCCGGTTACCGAGGTCGATGCAGCAGAGGCACCGGCTACCGAGTCGGCCATCAGCAGCTTGTTCTCTCCATCGACTCCAAAGCCTCAGACCGAGGATGGAACCTTTGGTGACGACCTAGACATCCCTGATTTCCTGAAGTAAACCAGATTGTCGCCAGTCGATAGCTTGGCCGAACGCCTGGCCGACGCTCAGCAGAAAATTTCTGCTGCGGCTGAAAAGTGCGATCGCGCAAACGATGACATAAAACTCATTGTTGTTACCAAGAATCACCCGACGCAGTTGGTCTTCGACCTACTCGATTTGGGCATGCGTGACTTTGGCGAGAATCGCGACCAGGAAGCCGCTCCCAAGGCAGCCGAAGTTCGTGCCGCGTCAACAATCGAACACCACTGGCACTTTATCGGTCAGTTGCAGAGCAACAAGGTCAAATCCGTAGTCAGTTACGCGAGTTCGATTCACTCCCTCGACCGTCAGTCACTGTTAGACGCCCTGGGCAAGGCAACCATCGAACGCGAAGTTCCCTTGGATGTGTTCATCCAGCTAAACCTCACCGACGACCCCGGTCGTGGCGGAATCCAGCCGGCAAATCTAAGGCCATTCGCCGAAAACGTGCTCACACATCCCGGACTGAATCTGGTTGGGGTTATGGGTGTGGCTGCACTGGACAACAATCTTGAACGCGACTTCGGTGCCATCCGTGCCGCCAGCGAAAGCTTGCGAACTTTGAAACCAGAAGCCTCGCTAATCTCGGCCGGGATGTCTGAAGACTTCGAGACCGCTATTGCCTTTGGCGCGACACACTTGCGCATTGGCAGCGCAATCACGGGAAAACGGCAGTACTAGCCATATTCTGGGGTTGTAAACATCCTCAGGAGGATAAATCATGGCTGGAATTATTTCGCAGGTTACCGGATGGCTCGGCCTTTCCGATGAAGTTGAAGCAGTGCCTTCACGCCCAGCGACCTCAACCGTAGGTGAGCAGCGCCCAGCTGCCCGCGTCACTCAGATGCGCCCACGTCGCGGTGTTTCAGATGTCAACGAGATTTACACCATCGAGCCGCGCAGCTACGAGGATGCCAAGGAAGTTGCAGCCAACTACCGTCTAGGCATTCCAGTAATCGTGAACATGGGCGACATGTCTGAGGTCGACTCACGTCGCATGCTCGACTTCATGCTCGGTCTGAAAGAGGGCCTAGAGGGTCACATGAAGCGCGTCACCTTGAAGGTCTACCTTTTGACTCCAAACCACGTGGCAGTAAACAACGAAGATGACGAGGATGGCGAAGCCGCCGACGATCTTCTAGTTCGCCCGTAACCGAAAGTTTTTGAGACATGGGCCTCATCGCGCTGGTTTTGTACTGGTTCTTTGAGGTCTATTTCTTTGTCTTGATTGGTCGATTCATAATCGACCTGGTTCTTTCTCTCAATGGCAGCTGGCGTCCGAAGGGGCTTCTGGTGGTCTTGGTCGAATCTATTTACACGGTCACAGATCCGCCGCTGAAGGCCATCCGCAGGGTCGTCCCAGCGTTGCGCCTCGGGCCGGTTCAAATCGACCTAGCTTGGACAGTGCTTTTCATCGCGGTTGTCTTCGTTCAGGGCATCGTCGCATCCCTGGTTTGATCTATCAACCAACCTTTGCTTTATAAACACTTCGGCGCTTCTAGTTAGCGTGCGCTGCGCGCCTAGGGTAACCTTGTGGCATGCCTTTAACACCTGAAGATGTAGTAAATAAGCGGTTTCAGCCAACGAAGTTTCGCGAGGGCTATGACCAGGATGAAGTAGACGACTTCCTCGATGAAATCGTGGTCGAACTTCGACGTCTCGGCCAGGAAAACGAAGACCTTCGTCAGCGACTACTCGCGTCTGAGTCACGCATCGCCGAACTTCAGCGCAGCGGCGCCGGTCTTGCCGACCAGCTAAACAACCCGACTGCAGAGTCGGCGCTGAGCCCAATCTCGGTCAATGCACCAAGTGCTTTCCCAGAGGCAACTCAGGACCCATCAACTCTCGATTCAAACAACACCAACAACCTTCTTCAGCTGGCACGAAAGCTGCACGAGGAGCACGTTCGTGACGGTTTGGCCAAGCGCGATGCGCTTATCGCCGAAGGTCACGCAACCGCAGCCCGCGTTGTCCGCGAGGCCGAAGCTCAGCAGCGTGCCGACATGAGCCGCCTTGAGCAAGAGAAGGCATTGATCGAGCACAGCATCCAAGAATTGCGCAGCTTCGAGCGCGAATACCGCATCAAGCTCAAGACCTTCATCGAAAGTCAGCTGGAAGACCTCGAGCACTCAGAGTCAGCAACCAACACTGGTTCGACTCCGGCCATCGAGCAGAATGTCTACAACCCTGGCTTCCGCGCCGAGCCTGAGGCTCCTAAGAACCCATTCACCGGTGACTTTGGCTTCTCTAACTAAAAACCCAAAGCAGGTTCGCCTCTTCGGTTTCTTGGTTACGGCTTGGCTTCTCATCGCGATTGACCAGCTTGCCAAATTTCTAGCCATTGAATACCTAAAGCCGGGCCAGGTCGTTCCGGTTTTGGGAGACCTCCTCAAGTTGGTGCTGGTTTACAACGACTCAGCCGCATTTTCGCTGGGATTCGGTGCTACCTGGATTTTTGCGATCACATCCTCGATCGCCACTCTGGTAATAATCGGGCTTGCTCCAAGGCTTGAGACCATGGCCTGGGCAATCACCGGTGGAGTCGCCCTCGGAGGAGTGGTTGGAAACCTAGTCGACCGTCTGTTTCGTGAACCAGGGTTC